>JBCCBR010000706.1:0-1510 GCA_039033935.1 Verrucomicrobiota bacterium | reverse complement strand
CGGTCTCGGATCGCTCCAACCACCCGAACCTGGGCAGAGGGCGAGCTTCCATTTGCCATCGCTGATGGAGAAGCTGCCGTTGATCGATTGAGCGATCAGGGTCTCGCGAACCGGATTGGCTTCCGGATTTTTGAGGATTGAGAGGAAAGAAACACTGTCTTCGCCCGCTTTCCCCGGAACCTTGACTCCGGCTATTTCAGCTGCCGTGGCAAGAAAATCGACCTGGCCGACCAACTGAGGTGCTGTGGTAGCGGCAGGCACAGCTGCAGGCCATCGAGCGATGAACGGGACTCGATGCCCGCCTTCGAAGATGTCAGCTTTATGCCCCCGATAGATGTAGCTCGGCTCATGACCGAACTCAGCGAGCTCTTCGAATTTCGCCTGGGGCGAGCAGCCATTGTCGGTGGTGAAAATCACGAGGGTATTGTCAGCGATCCCATTGGCGTCGAGGGCGGCGAGCACTTGCCCGACGCTCCAATCGACCTGCATGGTGAAGTCCGCGTAGATGTTAATCCCACTCTTTCCGAGCCATTCCTCGCTCGGGACGACCGGTGTGTGAGGTGCGTTTAGAGGGAAATAAATAAAGAAAGGATTTCCCTTCTCGCTGGCCTCGGCCCGGTGGTAAATGATCTCGACCGCTTTTTTGGTGATATCGGGGAGCACATCGACAGCTTCGAACTTCTCTCCCGAAGGGCCGGGGCGATGGAAGGCTTTTTCAACAGTCGCGATTTCAGTCGGGATGCGATCCTGAATGTAAACATAGGGTGGCATGTCGAGCGAGGCACTGATCCCGTAAAAGGTATCGAACCCGCGATCGACCGGACCGTTGAGAATTGGTGCCTCATAGTCGACGTTCCAACCGTCTTTGTATCCGGTCGAAAAATTGCCGCCATCGTCTGCGGTCTGGCCAGACTTAAGCGGCCAATCGAGGCCCAGATGCCACTTCCCGATGCAGGCAGAGTAGTAGCCCGCCTTCCCCAAAAGATTCGCAACGGTGAAGCGGTCGGCGTCGATCAAAGGCCGCGAAAATCCCCCGAGGACCCCTTTTTGCAAATGAGTGCGCCAGTGATACCGGCCCGTCAGCACGGAGTAGCGAGTCGGAGTACAGACCGATGAGGAGCTATGCGCGTCGAGGAACGACATTCCCTCGGCGGCCATCCGATCAAGGTTTGGCGTCGCAATTTTGCATTCGGGATTGAGCGCCCCGACATCTCCGAATCCTTGGTCGTCGGCGAGGATGAAGATGATGTTCGGCTTCGTTTGCGGCGCGTCGTCCTGCGCGAGGCTAGTGGTGAGAAGGAGGCAGCATGCTGCGGTGAGAGACGTGGCCAAGCGATTCATGAAACTGATTGAATCAGGAATGATCTTGGAAATCAAGGGAGCACAATGGACCTAGGAGAAGCGACCTTGTTTGCTCTTCCTTGAGGCCATCTCTTCCGACTTCGGTGCCACCAGAAAGATTTTTGGAAACTGGTTGGCAGTCGCAGGAGATTGGGCCCGATCTTGAGAT
>JBCCBR010000705.1:0-1513 GCA_039033935.1 Verrucomicrobiota bacterium | reverse complement strand
GGTTCGCCCCGCTGCATCCAGTAACGGGCGAGAGCTACTGCCGTGCCTCGAGTTTGCCGGCGGGTCCATTGGCGAGTTTTGAGGTCCTGATCAGATTCGCCTCGAAATTCCGTGAAGAGGGGAGTCTTACCTTTTTTCGAGAGTGCTCGGATCAAGCTGACTTCGATTGGCTCGCGGAGCTCACGGCGGTGCTCAAAAGCCTCGACTGACGCCGACCAGACCGCCTCTCGGACCCGCTCAGCAGTTGCCTCGCTCGCTGGAATCGGTTCACCAAAGGCCACCTGCAGCGGGCAGGTCCAGCGATGGGGTCGCTTCTTGAAATAGAGCCCTCGCTCAAAGGAAAAGATCGAGTTGAAGAGCCCGTCCATGTAGACCGGGACCACCGGGCATTTCGCCTTTCGCAGGATCAGTTCAAAGCCCTTCCGGAATTCATTGGTGACTCCGGTCCGAGTCAGTTCGCCTTCCGGGAAAAGGCAGACGACATCGCCATCGAGCAAGCCTTGCGCGGTGCGCTGGATGGCCTCTTTGGCTCGCGTCTTTCGAATCGGAATCGCATCAAACAACTTCAGAAACCAGCCGAAGTAGCGGTTTTCCACATAGCGCTCCAAGACGACAAAGCGGACTCTCCGAGGGCAGGTCAGGAAAATGATGAATGAGTCGATGTAGCTGACATGATTCGAGAGCAACAGCACGCCCCCTTTCCTCGGCACGTTGCCGATCCCGAGACGAGTCGGGCGATAGTGCAGCCAGACCCAGGGCAGGAGGATGACCCGCCAGAACAGCTGAAACGGGTATTTGACGATCTTCAAAAGGAGCTTCATCAGGCGGCAGTGGTCGGTCCACCGTCAGTCGGCTCGCGCTGTCTGAGGTAGGGCAGTGCCAGGAAAAAGGCGATGATGAGTGGAGCGATCACCGCCCAGGTCTGGAGCGAGGCGGAGAGTTTCAAAGCGCTGAGACCAAAAGAGAGGCCAATCGCGATGATGCCGGACAGGGAGTTGAGCAGATTCGACACGGCGAGGATACGACCGCGTTCTTCCTCGGGGGCTCGGTTTTGCAGAAGGCTGGCCAGTGGGACCACAAAAAATCCGGAGAAAAACCCGACAAAGGCGAGGCAGCCTTTTGACCCGATCGAAAGGGGCGTCAGGAAACACACGCCGATCAGACCGAGAGCCATGCCAATCGCCCCGAGCGGAATCAGTTCCGGGCGTATCCGTTTTGCGCTGATGATCGAGACGATCGAACTTCCGATCATCAGGCCGATCCCGACGTAGAGCATCATTTCCGATCCGGCACCGGCGGCACCACCCTCGAGCGCGTCTGGGAACAATTCTTTACCAAAGGCGATGAAGACCAGACCCAGGAAATTGGCAACAAACCAGTAGAAAGCAATCTGGAGTGCGAGCACTCGCAAGAAGTCGCGACTCAGCACCAAACTAAGTTGGGAGAAGTGCTGAAACCAGATCGAGTGCTGGAAGCGTTCTTCGGGATGGGCCGGAGTGCGCTGTATTAAAAG
>JBCCBR010000704.1:0-1543 GCA_039033935.1 Verrucomicrobiota bacterium | reverse complement strand
CAACATCAATGCGGCTTGAACGCCCAGCGATGCGCGCCGTCCGCAAATGGCAATACCAAGGAAACATAGTCAATGGTGCCGCCCTATGGCAGCGCGCTGTACGCCAATTACGACTGCCGAAAGAGGCGTCTTCCATTTTAAGACCCTCGATTGACATTATCTTCTCCGAATGATTCCGTCCAACCTCCGCTATGACTAAACCCATCGCCAAAGTTGGCCTTCTCACCGCTGTTGCCATCGTCGTTGCCAACATGGTCGGTACGGGCGTTTTTGGGAGTCTTGGATATCAGGTCCTTGGGCTTCCGAGCGGTTTTCCAATTATTGCACTCTGGGTGCTCGGTGGGAGTCTCTCGTTTTGCGGGGCGGTCTGCTATGCAGAACTTGCCTCCATCTTTCCTCGCTCCGGCGGAGAGTATCACCTCCTCAGTGAGTCGTGGCACCCCTTCGTTGGTTTTCTCGCGGGCTGGCTTTCAGTGACTATTGGATTCGCGGCACCAATTGCGGCGAACGCGGCGCTACTCGGTGGATACCTCCATGAGATCACGGATTATCACCGGCTCTACTTTGCTATTCCCGTCGTGCTCCTCGTCGCCCTGATCCATCTCGGCAAACTGACCCACATCGGTCGATTTCAGAACATTTTCACCTACGCAAAAATCCTACTCATCATCGTGCTTGGATTTCTCTGTTTTGGTTTGGGCTCTCGCCAGCCGATCAGCTTTCTGCCGATCGAGGGCGATTGGGGTCTGATCAGATCAGAGAGCTTCGCCGTCTCGCTTGTTTTCGTGCTCTACGCCTATACCGGCTGGAATGCGGCGACCTACATGATGGATGAGGTCAAGCAGCCCGAGCGCAATGTCCCGCTGGCGCTCCTCATCGGGACGGGGTTTGTGACGATCCTCTACGTCTTTCTCAATGCGGCGTTTCTCCACGCGACCCCGATTGACTCGATGGCAGGTGAAGCTGAAGTCGGACTGATCGCTGCGGCGACTGTCCTCGGCGAGCGCGGCGGGATGATCATGGGACTTCTCATCAGTTTCGGTCTCATCTCGACGATCAGTTCGATGACCTGGGCAGGTCCCCGCGTCACCTCGGCGCTCGGTCGAGACTATCAGAGCCTGTCCTTTCTCAATCGACTGAATCGCAATGGAGTTCCCGCGATCGCGATTTTGATTCAAACAGCGATCGTTCTGCTTTTGGTCTCGACAGCCACGTTTGACCAGCTCATCTACTACATTCAGGCTCTGCTCACGATTTCTTCGATGATGGTCGTGCTCGCAGTCATTTGGCTGCGGATCCGCCGCCCTGATCTGAAGCGTGCCTACCGGGCCTGGGGCTTTCCAGTGACGCCGGGTCTTTTCCTTTTAATCAACGGCTACGTCCTCTGGTATCAGATCCAGAACAAGCCAATCGAATTCCTCTGGGGGATCGGGACTCTCGCGCTCGGAGTAGTGGTCTATTTCGTAATTTCCTCAAAAGGAAAGAAAAACGCTCAGGCCACGCCTGCAAATTGACCCGTAGGCAACAAATCGCTTGCGAATTT
>JBCCBR010000703.1:0-1551 GCA_039033935.1 Verrucomicrobiota bacterium | reverse complement strand
CGAGGCGCCGGCCTTGACGGGCCTTGCAGTCGCCCATCTGCGTGCACTCTGATGCTGCTCAGTTCGGTGAACTCGAAGTCCAGGGCGATCTTACCAAGACAGCCTGGGAAAAAGGCGTCCAAGTGATGAACGAAGGTCCCGGCCATGTCCCCATGCACATGATTAAGGAGAACATGGAGAAGCAACTCGAGTGGTGTCACGAAGCCCCCTTCTACACCCTCGGGCCGCTCACTACTGACATCGCGCCGGGCTACGACCACTTCACCAGCGGGATCGGTGCGGCGATGATTGGTTGGTATGGCTGCGCAATGCTGTGCTACGTGACTCCGAAAGAGCACCTCGGTCTGCCCAATCGCGAAGACGTGCGCGAGGGTGTCGTGACCTACAAGATTGCAGCGCACGCTGCGGATCTCGCCAAGGGGCATCCGGCAGCGCAGATTCGGGACAACGCTCTCAGCAAGGCTCGCTTTGAGTTTCGCTGGGAGGATCAGTTTAATCTCTCACTTGATCCGAAACGGGCGCGGAGCTTCCACGATGAGACCCTGCCGATGGACGGGGCAAAAACCGCACACTTCTGCTCGATGTGTGGGCCGACTTTCTGCTCCATGAAAATCAGCGAGGAAGTCCGTGAATTCGCTGCCAAACAAGGGATCACCGAGAACGAAGCGATCGAGGCGGGAATGGCTGAGAAGTCCAAAGAATTCGCCGAGCAGGGCGCGGAGATCTACACCTCGGCGTGACGATCGTCGCAAAAAAAATCAGTTACAAGAGCGACATCCGTGGGCAGCTTACTGAGCTGAGCCCATGATCTCGACTGAATTAGAAGCCGCCTTGGACGAGGAATCACGACGTCTCCGCAAAGATCCTGCTTTGCGGACGAACTGGAAGCTTTGGGGCCCTTACCTTTCGGAAAGGCAATGGGGAACGGTGCGAGAGGATTACTCGGCGAACTCAGACGCCTGGAATAGCTTCCCAAGAGAGCAGGCCACTTCACGCGCCTACCGTTGGGGCGAGGATGGGCTGATGGGCTGGAGCGACCGCCAGGGGCGACTCTGCTTTTCGTTCGCTTTTTGGAACGGCAAAGATCCGATTCTCAAGGAGCGGCTCTTCGGCCTGACCAATGACGAAGGAAACCATGGCGAGGATGTTAAGGAGCTCTACTACTACCTCGACTCAACTCCCACACACTCCTGGGCGCGATCTCTCTATCGGTATCCGCAGGCTGCTTTTCCCTACGAAGACCTGGTCAGGCGCAATCGGGAACTGGGCCGGCTCGATCCTGAGTTTGAGCTGGAGGATACCGGCTTATTTTCTGATGGGGCTTATTTTGATCTCGAGGCTACCTACGCCAAAGCGAGCCCCGAAGACCTCCTCATCACCCTGACCGCAACGAACCGGGGCAGCGAAGCCGCCAGTCTCACTGTTTTACCCCAGCTCTGGTTTCGCAACACCTGGTCATGGGGGCGCGATGGCGAGGACATGACCTCGAAGCCACAGATCCGTCTGATTGAGGATCGATTCGAGACAAGTCACGACACGCTCGCATCGTAT
>JBCCBR010000702.1:0-1556 GCA_039033935.1 Verrucomicrobiota bacterium | reverse complement strand
GTCGAATTTGTGGTTGTGGCAGCGAGCGCAGCTTACGGTGAGAGACTGAAAGGCCTTTGTGAACACATTGATCTGATCGTCGGTAAATTTGACACGCTCATCCAGCGCGTCGACCGGGGCGAATCCATGAAAGACCATCCGCCATTGTATCGTCCCGAGCGCTGACTCATTGAAGCCCGTCTCGGGATCGATCCTTGGATCGGTGAGGAGATCTCCCGCGATGTGTTCGCGCAGCAGGCGATCGTAGGGGATGTCTTGATTCAGCGAACGGATCAGGTAGTCGCGATAGTGGTGCGCTCCCTGAATGCGGGGGTCACCCTCGGAGCCATGACTTTCTGCGTAGCGAAACCAATCCATCCAGTGGCGGGCCCAGCGTTCTCCGAACGCTTTCGAATCGAGTAGCTCGTCGACCCGATCCGCGACGGCGGTTTCTCGATTCTCACGGGCTGCAGCGATAAAAGTGGCCACCTCGTCCGGCTTGGGCGGCAACCCGGTGAGGATAAAATGAAGGCGTCGCACCAGCCGAGCTGGATCGGTCGGGGGAGACGTTTCGAGACCGGACTTGGCAATCGCCTCATTTAAAAAGGCATCGATTGATTGTGACTTCAGGTCTGCCTTGATCGGCTGAAAACTCCACCACTGCCGCCTCCGATCAAAAGCTTCGCTCCAGAGAGCATCAGGATCGAAGGCATCTGGGGAGGGAGGCTCATCGCGAGGATCTGGCGCGCCCATCGTGATCCATTCTTCGAACCGAGCGATAATTGCCGGATCGAGTTTGACGCCCGCTTTCGGCATGGTGAGATCATACTCATGGCGGAGCGCTTCCATGATCACGCTCTCATCCGGCTTTCCCGGGACGACGGCGGGCCCGATGTCGCCGCCTTCGAGAAGACCGTCTCGGTAGTCTAAAACCAAACCGGACTTCGCTTTCCCGTGGGAGCTGTGGCATTCGATGCACTCGTTCGCCAGGACAGGGCGGATGTGTGTTTCGAAAAACTCGATGCCCTCGGGAGACAGGGAGGCTCTCGCAGCTGTCGCGTGCAGCGAGATCAGCGCACTGAACAGCGTCAGGGGGACTAGTCGATCGGCCGGGGATAACCGCATCAACCGAGCCTAGTTCACTCGGTCAAGCTTGGAAAGGCTTTTGGGGGCACGGGATCAATGCACTTACGGGTATCTACCTCTCTTGGGCGGGCGAACCTCTAAGCCGAGCCCAAAGCGAAAAGGAGAGCTTTTTCAGATCTTCCAACATCACGTAGATGCACGGCACCAATACCAGGGTGATGAGTGTCGCAAAGAGAATCCCAAAGCTGAGAGACACGGCCATCGGGATCAGAAATTTGGCCTGAATATCGGTCTCCAGGAGCATCGGAGTGAGCCCTGCAAAGGTGGTCATGGAGGTGAGCAAAATAGGCCGAAAGCGAGCCGCGCCAGCTTCGCGCGCCGCTTCGATGATGCTGAGGCCGGCGGCTACCTTTCGGTTAACATAGTCAACGAGGACGAGGCTGTCGTTCACGACTACGCCTGCAAGAGCGATGATCCCGCACACGTGCGTC
>JBCCBR010000701.1:0-1580 GCA_039033935.1 Verrucomicrobiota bacterium | reverse complement strand
CTGGCTTCGCTCACGCCTCGCGCCTTGATTTGAAAAAAAATGACTCGCGAATTCTTCAACGCTCTTATCGCTCAGCACACTAGCGATTCTTCAGGAAAGCAATCAAGTCGGCCATCTCCTGCGGTGGGATTGCCGCCTCGAGTCCGACCGGCATCAGTGATCGGGTTGAAGATGATAGCGAGCTGAGGTCTTGACGAGCAACCGAAAGAGAGACTCCTCCGGGGACTTTCAGAACAATCTGCGACTCGGTTTCGTGATCAATCAACCCGGAGAGATTCTGGCCGTCGTGAGTCACCAAGGTGGTCAAACTCCAGCGATCTTCGACGGCGCGATTTGGGTCGAGAATATCGGTCAGGATGGCTTCGCGAGGTTTGCTGGAGAGATCGTCAAGGGCAGGGCCGACCGCATAGCCGAGCCCGCTTTTGATGTGACAACTGGCACAAGCGGCAGCGGCGTAGATGTCGCGACCCCGAGCTGGATCACCAGACAGTCCGGAGATCTGGGCTCGATAATGTGAGATAACCTCGGCGCGATCACTCGCGACCTGACCAAAGAGCGATTTTGCGAGCGCCTGGACCTCGGCATTGCTTGATCGCGAGTAAGACCAGCGGGTCATCGCCGGCATCATCCCCGGATCGATCTGGCCCGCTGCCATCTGTTTCATCAGGGCGAGACCGTTTTCCGTGTTTCTCACCAGCAGCGCAATCGCCTCCCGCGCTGCTGACGGGGGTAGTTGCTGCCAGTTGGCGAAGAGAAAGTCCCGCTGCTGCGTTCGCGAAACCTGACTGAGGAGGCGAACGGCCTCCCGCTGGATTTCGGGGGCTTCTGCGGGCACCAGCAACCGACGGATCAGCCTGAGGCGTTGCTCGAGAGGCAGCGACGCGACCAAAGGAAAAGCAGCAAGTCGCAGCTCAATGCCTGAGGTCCGGTTATCAACAAGGTGCGCCGCTTCTTCGACTCTGGTCAGGGCTATTTCGAGCGGAGCGGCAGTCTCCTGGCTTGCTGACTCCAACCAGGGGCCAAGACGTGTTTTACCGATCCCTCGTTCACCAAGACCTCGATCGATTCCCCGTAGAAATGAAAAGTGCCACGCCTGCGCTTCGCCTGATAGCAGCGAAAGACTCTCGACTAACGCTTCGTCATATATCATGGACGCGCCGACTCGGGCGAGTTCCTCAACGGTTGCGAGATCGGGTGAATCAGCCGCTGCGACGTAGCTGATCAGGGTAGGTAGGGCGCTGAAGTTAGGATTGGAAAGGAAGGCGCGAGTCAGCCAGGGGTCTTCTTCGGAATCCGTGATCCACGCTGCAGCTTCGGCTGGAGCAGGCGAGGTTTCCGGGTAATGGAGAAGGCCCAGAGTCCTGACTCGGCCGGAGTGCTGGCTGGCGGCGATCGACACTGCGTCCACGAATTCCCCGCGATCTGGCCGAGTAGTGGCGAGGATGATTCCATTTTCGGCTAGCTCAGGGATTCGCGATTGTATCGAACTGATGAGGGTTGCGGGCGAAAGCTCCTCTCGTTGCTGGAGTGTCCAGAGTGCCTGCACCGCGATCGCCGGGTCAGGATGGGCGACGAGCCCT
>JBCCBR010000700.1:0-1580 GCA_039033935.1 Verrucomicrobiota bacterium | reverse complement strand
CCGCCAGCGTTCGTTCTGAGCCAGAATCAAACTCTCCGAATAGAAAATTGATCCCGATCTTAGAAACGCATGGCATTCTTTGCAGATTGCTATTGTTCTTAAAAACGGAAAATTGACAAGAGCGAGGCATCCCGAGGGATTGCCTCGTTCTGCACGTGAATTGATCCACATGCAGCACACAATTTAGCCTTTTCCTAACACCGACTACTTCGAACTCGAATTCGGGCCTCACAAATGAGGTGGGTGAATTACAAATTACAATTGAAGCACTCGGCTCGATTTTTCTAAAAGATCAAAAATCGCGTCGAACCGATGACGGTTACCCGCGATGCCCTCTTCCGGGCGGGCGGTGAATATGGTTTCGATTTCTGATTCGTCAATGGCTTTTCGTATTCTTTTTTGAAAAACTTGCGATACCCCAGTGCGGCCAATGGAATCCCATCCTATCAAAGCCATAATTTATGGAGAGCACCGCACGATTCAGAACCACGCATCCTGCCTCGACGGGCAGCATTTCAGAGGCGATCCCTGTTTACTCTTCGTTGAGGTTGGCGTTTTGCGCCGGATATCGTAATTTGATATTGGTGAGCGCGTGTCTTTCAGATATGAAATTTTTGTTAATTTTGACAGTTGCGGTTTCATTCATTTCCTCAGGTGAAACCAGCGATGTCGATACCAATGGCTCAGCATCGGCACCGACAACAGCGGCTGCTTCCGCCCCAGTCGATGACCGCGAGGTCGTTCTCTCTCGGGCAGTCGAGTCTCTCATCCCCGAGGACCGGCATTTTCGTTCCCGCCTGACTGAGGCTCTCGTGACTGCTTACCGGGACCGGGGCTTCCGTTCGCTCTGGGAAGATTTCGTCCCGCCTAGAAACGCTTCGCGGGAACTTGCAGAGATGCTCGAGGCTCACGGTCTTCCCCGCACTCTCGCGCTGGATCCCACCGCTCTCGAGGCCCGGATTTCCACCGATATCGTCGACCCGAGAGACCTCGCTTACTCGGTGGCGATTCTCGACGCCGCGATGTTTATCCGCATGGGTGCTGTCCCGCCGGAATCGCTCTGGCCGCAGTGGAATCAGGGAGACACTCCCGGCTCGGACGACCACTCGGTCGAAGCAATCGCGAAAAAAATCGTCGTCTGCACCGTGTTGAAACCATTCAGCATCGAGAAGATCCTCTCAGAGCTGAGTCCCCAAAATTGGGTTTATCGAAAGTTGCAGACCGCCTTTCCGGAGGCCCGCGAAGCGATCCTGAAGTATTCCGGACTCCCTCAACTATTGAACCCAGCCTCGGCTGGCATCGGTCGTCCCGGCGAAGTCTATCCCTACGCGGCAGCGATCGCAGCCCATCTTGTCGACAAGGGCTATCTCGAAATGGCTCCCGAAGTCGCCGCGCAGCTTTCTCAGATGACGCCAGAACTCTCCGCCGCGCTGATCGCGTTTCAGAAGGACTACGGCCTCGACCCCGATGGGGTATTCGGCCCGACCACCTGGCGATATCTGAACACCAATGCTGCGGATCGCTACCGCTCTCTTTCCATCAATCTGCATCGCGCTCGAATCCTGCCCTACGAGATGGGT
>JBCCBR010000699.1:0-1582 GCA_039033935.1 Verrucomicrobiota bacterium | reverse complement strand
GATCTCAGCGAAGAGGTGGATCTCCCGCAGCCTTTCGGCTTTTTAATGCACTGGCATCTGATCGCTCCGTTCGATAACACCGATCGCGAGGGCTTCGCCGAAGTGTTTCCCCCCGAAGAGTCAATCGACCTGGAAGCGACCTACCCAGGAAAAGAGGGGAAGGAGATCGGCTGGCAGGAGTATGCCACAAGTGACGAGTATGGAATGGTCGATTTCAACGCCCCTTACTCCCCTCTCAAAGAGGTCGTCGGCTACGCCTACACTGAATTTGAAGCTGACGAAGAGATCAACGCCGAGCTGCGCCTCGGCTGCAAAAATGCGTGGAAGATCTGGGTCAACGATGAGTTGATCTTTGGTCGCGACGAATACCACCGCGGCATGCGGATCGATCAGTATCGCCTCCCCGTCACCCTCAGCCCGGGCACCAACACCTGCCTCTTGAAGGCCTGCCAGAACGAGCAAACTCAGGACTGGACCGTGCAGTGGCAGTTTCAGCTAAGAGTTTGCGACGCCACCGGAACGGCGATCCTCTCGACTGATCGCCCCCCAACTCCAAAACCCGAAGCACCACAGCGACGGGCTGCTCAGTAGTTTGTCCTTCTCCAGAGGATTTAATCCAAAATTCTCCGCTTCTTCTCCAGATCTGAAATGACTACCCTTCGCTCCCTTCTTTTCTTTCTAATTTGCTTAGGCCCCCTGATCGCCCACGCCGGCTGGCTCAACTTCCGCGGCCCGCAATCGTCTGGGTATGCGCCGGAAATCTCTGAACTCCCGCTTGAGCTGAGCGACGAGACGCTCGCCTGGAAAGTGCCCCTTCCCGGTCGTGGGCTCGGTAGCGCGATCGTCGTCGGGGATCAGGTCTTCGTGACTGCAGCGAGCGGGCCCGATCAAAAGCAGCTTCACGTGCTCGCCTTTGCCGCCAAAGACGGGACCCCTCTCTGGGACCGCCGATTCTGGGCAACCGGGCGAACGATGGCACACAAGAAAACGAATGTCGCGGCACCAACTCCGGTGAGCGACGGGGAGCGGATCTACGCATTTTACTCCTGCAACGATGTCATCTGCCTCGATCTCGAGGGGAATCTTCAGTGGCTCAGAGGTCTGACTCAGGATTACCCAAATGCCTCGAACAGCCTGGGGATGTCTTCATCGCCGCTCATTGCCGGGGACACCCTCGTCTGCCAGGTCGAGAACGACTCCGAGTCCTTCGCGATTGGGCTCGATCTAGTCACCGGAATCAACAAATGGAAGCTGGATCGACCGAAGGCCGCGAACTGGACTTCGGCGACACAGCTGGTGATCGATGGGCAAGCCGTGGTCGCCCTGCAGTCCAGCAAAGGAGTGCTCGGAGTGCTGCCCGATACTGGGTCGACGGTTTTCAATTTCGACAACGGAGCATCGACCATTCCCTCCAGCGCGGCAGTGGGGAATCGACTCTACGTACCAGCCAATGGCCTGACCGCCCTCGAGCTCTCAACCGACGGGACTCCTCCGAAAAAAATCTGGTCCGAGTCGAATCAGCGTCCTGGCACCCCGAGTCCGCTCGTGATTGACGACCGCATTTACACGATCAACAACGCCG
>JBCCBR010000698.1:0-1584 GCA_039033935.1 Verrucomicrobiota bacterium | reverse complement strand
CCAACGCCGCAATCGTTAAAAAAGTGTCGTCGGGTCAGGTCTTTGAGAAACGGGTCACTCATGGATAAAACAATTCGCGATTACTTCAGGCATGGCTTCACCCCTTGGTGATTGCCTCGTTCAAATTGATCAGCGCGCGGGACAGCAGCGCATAACTCGCCAGGGTTGCGTCGGCGTCGTGTCCGACAATCTCGTCGGCCTTGAGTTCCCCTGCTTCGAGCCTGGCCCGCTGAACCTCGAGAAATGCGAGGAGCTGGGCGCTCTCATTCTCACTGGGTGGGCGCGTCAGGATGCGTTGAAAAATCTCTGCGACGATTTCGGCTTGGGGACGTGGCACCTTTGAAACCGACTTTGCCAATTCGACCGCGAGATCGTGATACATCGCGTCGTTCAGCAAGGTCAGTGCCTGGAGCGGCGTGTTGCTGCGCTCGCGGCGTGGCAGGCAACTCTCACCGGTCGGCCCATCGAAGGTGAGGTAGGCCGCGAATGGAGCGGTCCGTTTGGAAAAGGTGTAGAGGCTCCTGCGATACCGGTCTTCGCCTTCGGAGATTGTCCAGGCTCCGCTTCCGTAGGCCAGCTCCGCAACACTGGCCGGCTGCGGCGGGAAAACACTCTCCCCCCCGATGCGATCGCTGAGGACACCGGCTGCCTGAAGCACGCTGTCGCGAATCATTTCACCGGTGATGCGAAAGCGAGGCCCTCGCGCCAGCCAGATGTTGTCCGGATCAGCCTCCAGCGAGGTCGAATCGATCCGACTGTCGCGACGATAGGTCTCACTGGTAACGATGAGGCGGTGCAACTGTTTGAGAGACCAACCTGATTCACGAAATTCGACGGCGAGCCAGTCGAGCAATTCAGGATGCGAGGGCAGCTCCGACTGGTAGCCAAAGTCTCCCTCCGTGTGGATGATTCCCCGTCCGAAAAATGAACGCCACGCTCGGTTGACCGCGACCCGCGCCGCGAGCGGATTGTCTTCACTGACCAGCCATCGAGCGAAGGTCAAGCGATTGGCTGGTTGGTCAGGAGGAAGTGTGCCGAAAACCGCAGGAATCGCGGGAGGGACTTCTTCACGAGTCTGGAGATACTCCCCTCGGTGGTGCAAAAAGGTCGGTCTCGGGTTTCGCGGAGGCCGCTCTTGAAAGACGAGCGTGGTGGGAGGCTGCGGGAGACGCGCGCGGATCGCCGCGAATCGCTTTGCCGACTGAGGATTCGCTTCGCCATCCCTCACGAAGGCGAGCCTCATTTCCCGGTCACTGACTTGATCGGGGTGAGGAATGCCAGGACTCGCCGTGCTCTGCTTGGAATCCCCCGTCGCCGACCAGCGAAACTTGCCCAAGGCAGCGACAAAGTGCCGCTCAAAGAGCATCTCGATCTTGAGCTCACCTTTCGCCTCAATCGGCTCTGCCAGATTGAGCACCAGCTCGTGTCGTTTGGTCTCCTCAGTTGCTGTCGACCAGCCGGTCGATCCGTCGTCGTCGCTCACATTCTCAGGGAGCGCTTTACCATTCCCGATCGAGATCTTGCCGAACGAGACGCTCGCTTCGCCAGTCGAGACCGCTTCCCCGTTGAGGAAGATATCGACTT
>JBCCBR010000697.1:0-1595 GCA_039033935.1 Verrucomicrobiota bacterium | reverse complement strand
GAGCCGGTCGTCGCGAGTAATCCCAAGGGCAGCTGCCGGCGCCATGAAACCAGCCTGATAGTTTTTCCCCTCGATCGGCCCGATGAGACCGTGCAGCATCACTTGGATCAGCTCAGTCGGCTCGGCTTTCACTCTGGTGGAATCGGCCAGGGAAGGGGCGAGAAGATGCTCGGTGCCGGGGATGCCCATCCCTTTGCGGTCGGCGCCATGGCAGGAGACGCAGTTCTTAAAGTAGATCGCCTCGCCGCCGGTGATACGACGCCTCTCTGTCTCCGGCATGTCCTCGGGAAACTGGAGGGCGCGATCCCAATTCGCGAAGGCATTTTTCCAGAGAGAATTGGTCCCCGCATCGAAGGCGGTACCTGCCCCGATATCCTGAACAAATGGGAGATCACGCATCTCCCAGAGCGACAAGGTCGCGGCTACTCGGACTCCTTCAGAACCGGAGTGCGGGCGGCTCGCGCTGACAATGACTTCGGCACGATCGGGATGACCCGGAGTCATACCGAGAGAGAGGATGAGCTGTTGCGCCACCATCGGATCTGGATCGTTTGCGAGCGGTCGCGCGACGAGGTCGAATGTCTTGGAATCGTCGAGCGCCGCCTCTGCGATCTGAATTGCGGCACGGCGGAGACGAGGATCGCGATCTTTTGCAATCGACCCGAGCAGCTCGAGGTGGATCGGCGCGATCCCTTCAAGAGTCCAGAGGGCCTGCAGGCGCGTCAGGGGAGCTTCGGTGAAGCGCGCCATTGCCTCGAGCTGAGGGATCACAGTTTCGCGATCGTCTCGTAGAATGATCTCGCGTTGTGCGGTGTCGCGCCACCAGCCAGCCGGGCTCTCAAGATGTCGGAGAAGTGCGAAGGTGCTCTCCTCGCTCATGCGGGGCATCTCATCGGCGCGGCGCGGTTTGAAATCGCGATGGCGAATTCGCCAGATCCGACCATTGCGAATGTTGTCGTGAAGACCTGCTTCAGTGATGTTGGCTCGCGCCTGCTCGTTGAGCCAGGGAGCGTCCTGAATGATGCCGCGATACATGTCGGTGATATAAAGGCAGCCATCCGGTCCTTCCGCGGTGTTGATGAAGCGACTGTTGATGTCGGAGCTGCGGAGGAATTCCGTTCCGGGAGGTTCGTCTCGGGAAAGGCTGACCAGACCGGTCGATCGTGAGACCGAAGCCCGTCGCACGACGTGGATGGTCGGATCACAAAAGAAGTAGTCGCCCCGGGCATCGATTGGAAACTTGTCGCCCCGATAAACGCTTTGGCCGCAGGCCGAGGTGAACTGTCGACGAGCCTGCGCTGTCCCACCCCGGTCACTGAGAAGGCAGGAGCTGTCACCGAAAAGAAAATCTGGCGTGTAGGGAGTCGGCAGCTCGACCGGGACGCGAGGCAGTTTCGCGCCCGGCGCGACTCGATGGGGGATGCCCCAGTATTTCGGATGGAGGTGAGCCTGTGCGAGCGGGTCGGAGTTGGTGCTCCAGTAAAGATTACCCACATCGTCGTGAGTGAGCCCCCACTGCGTCCAGTGGCCGGGCTGCTTCTCAGCTACCCAGGTGCCGTCAGTGAAACGGTAGCGCTCAGTGTTGTAGGTGATGT
>JBCCBR010000696.1:0-1596 GCA_039033935.1 Verrucomicrobiota bacterium | reverse complement strand
GTGATGTTTCTTGGGAGCAATGGCTATCAAGAAATATCACGCCTCGCCAGCCGAAAAATCAGTTGCGAAAGCAAGCGGGTTCGTTACTTCAACAGTCTCTTAGCGTCGCGGGCCGAAGATCAAGCGTCCGAGACCCCTTAGCAGCCCGCCTTGCTCCTCGGGTGGCGGTTGTTGAAGCTGAGGCTGACCCGGGATAGGGAATGCCCGCGGGGGCTCATCGCGATTGCTGAAGAGTCCCCAGTTGTGACCATTGCAGTAACCGGTTGGACGAAGGTCAGGAGGCAGATTCATCTGATACGGGTAGCGGGTCCGGTCGCTGGCTAGCTTGTTGCACTCTCGGCAGAGAATCGTCGGAGTCGTTCCCGGAGGAGCGGGGAGCGGAGCCGCGGCGTAGCCGCTTGATTCAGCCGTCTTCATCACCTCGGTCCAGATCGGGAGGGCCAGGGTGCTGCCATAGCCGCGATCCATGATCGTTTCGGGCTGATCGAGACCGACCCAGACACCGGTGGTAATTTTATCGGTAAAGCCCACAAACCAAGCGTCGCGATAATCATTGGTGGTCCCGGTTTTGCCATGGCTTGGCGCGGTGTAGCCGAGTCGCTTAGTACTGGCGCCGGTGCCGTTGCGCATCACTTCGCCGAGGATGTCTGACGTGATGTAGGCGATCGATTCGGGAAAAACAGTGCGCTGGATGGTCGGCTGCTCGAGAAAAATTTCCCCCGCCGCGGTTTCGATTCGCGAAACCAGATAGGGTGAGTAATTTACCCCTTTCGCGGGAAAAGTGGAGTAAGCGCTCGTCAGGATGAGGTTTGAGGTATCAAACGAGCCGAGGAAGATCGACTGTCCATCCGGGATTTCGCCGAATTTAAGTGCTTTGGCGAGGCTTTGAATCGTTGGCACGCCTGCGATCTGGCCGACTCTCACTGACATGGTGTTGCGAGATCGGATCAGGCCGATCGCAGCAGGCTGAAGTCCGGTGAAGGTGCCATCGCTGTTGCTCGGGCGCCACGGTCTGCCACTGCCGGTGTCGACGCTGATGGGCCCGTCGTCGATGTAGGCTCCTGGCAGTAATCCTGATTTATCAAAAGCGGCGGCGTAGACAAAGGATTTGAAAGTGGAGCCACACTGACGCGCTGCTTTGTAGGCGCGATTGAAGGGGCTGTCGCCAAAATCTCGTCCGCCGACCAGGGCGAGGATTCCGCCGTCCGAGTTATCGAGGCTGACGACCGATCCCTGCAAATATCGTGTCGCGCTACCATCAGCGTGCTGACCCTTTTTGGGGTGACGAAATCCGCTTCGGCTCTCGATGGATGCGAGATGATCTTCGAGAGCCTTTTCAGCGGAGGCCTGCAACTCAGGATCGATGGTGGTGTGGATTCTGAGTCCTCCCGCTTTGATTTGCTCCTCGCTGAGCCGTTCTTCGATGGTGTCGAAGACGGCTTGCAGCACGTAGCTGCCGGTCGCGAGCCGTTTGTCGGGAGGTCGCAGCACGATTTCCTCCGCCTGAGCCGCAGCGACTTGCTCAGTGGTGAGGGTGCCTTCGGTCTCCATTCGAGCGAGCACTTCGTCACGAATATCCTTCGCGCTTTCGAGATC
>JBCCBR010000695.1:0-1604 GCA_039033935.1 Verrucomicrobiota bacterium | reverse complement strand
AGGGCTTTCGAAATGGCCGTGACTGCTTCGTCCTGACCAATCACGCGAGACTTGAGCTCTTCCTCCATCTTGAGGAGCTTCTCGGCTTCTTTCTCTTCCATCCGCTGAAGGGGAACGCCGGTCCACTTAGCAACCACCGCCATGATATCGTCTTCGCTGATCCCGACGAGGGTCTCTTCGCTGGAGCTGCGCCAGCTTTCAAGAATCTCCTCCATCTCCTGGCGCTTCGTCTTCTCTTTGTCGCGCAGGGAAGCCGCATTCTCGAAATCCTGATCTTTAATCGCCGCTTCTTTTTCGACTACGATCTCTTCAATTTCGGTCTCGAGCTCCCGAATCTGGGGAGGACGAGTCATCGCAGAGATTCGTGCTCTCGCACCAGCCTCATCGAGGATGTCGATTGCCTTATCGGGAAGAAACCGACCAGTGAGATAGCGGGATGAAAGTTTCACGCAGGCCTCGATCGCCTCGTTCGTAAATTCAGCCTTGTGATGCGCTTCATACTTTGAGCGCAGCCCCTGAAGGATGAGGATAGCATCTTCCTCGTTTGGCTCCTCAACCTTGACCTGCTGAAAGCGACGCTCAAGAGCGGCGTCTTTTTCGATAAATTTCCGGTATTCGTTCATCGTGGTTGCCCCAATGCACTGGAGCTCACCACGGCTGAGAGCGGGCTTGATAATGTTGGAGGCATCCATCGCTCCCTCCGCAGAGCCTGCACCGACGATAGTGTGAAGCTCGTCGATGAAGAGGATCACGTTTTTGGACCGTTTGATCTCGTCCATGACCGCCTTGATCCGCTCTTCAAATTGGCCACGATACTTCGTCCCAGCGACCATCAGAGCAAGGTCGAGAGTGATGACTCTCTTTTCGCGCAATAGCTCGGGAACATTACCAATTGCGATCTCCTGGGCGAGGCCTTCGGCGATGGCCGTTTTACCAACCCCTGCTTCACCAATCAGGACTGGATTGTTTTTTGTCCGGCGACACAAAATCTGGATGACCCGCTCGATCTCGTCACTGCGACCAATCACTGGATCGAGGTCGCCATTTACGGCGAGCTCGGTCAGATCGCGCCCGAAGGCTTTCAGTGCCGGAGTCTTGCCGTCTTTGCTGCGGCTCCCGCCGCCTGCGCCGGCAAGGTCTTCAAACTCTGACTCGTCTTCGTCTCCGCCACCACCGGCAAAGTTCGGGTCGAGCTCGCGCAAGATTTCGTTCCGGGTGCGCTCGATATCGACTTCGAGATTTTTTAGGACACGGGCGGCAACGCCGTCTCCTTCACGGAGCAGTCCCAGAAGGATGTGCTCCGTCCCGACATAGCTGTGATTGAGGGCTTTCGCTTCCTTCCCAGCGAGAGCGAGCACCTTTTTGACCCTCGGGGTGTAGGGGATATTCCCGACCATTTTGGTCTCGGGCCCATTTCCAACCTGTTTTTCGACCTCGAGCCGGACGGTGTCGAGGTCGAGATTCATCTTCTGGAGGACATTGACGGCAACGCCCTGGCCCAACTTGATGAGACCGAGGAGCAGATGCTCGGTGCCAACGTAGTTGTGATTGAATCGATCCGCCTCTTTCCGGGCCAAGGCGAGGACTTGCTGTGCTCTCGGGGT
>JBCCBR010000694.1:0-1615 GCA_039033935.1 Verrucomicrobiota bacterium | reverse complement strand
CGCGCGCCTCGGCTTGTCCGTCTTTCGCTCTCAAAGGCACCGGATCAGAGCCAGACCCTCGAACTTCATTTTGGAGACGATCTTGAACTGGTCGGGACTGTGCCAGAGGGCTGGGATCAATTGCCCGACGAGAGTCGTGAATTGGTGGAGGAGCGCGCTGAACTTTCCCTGCGACTCCCACAAGAGCCGATTTCGATTCGAGGTCCGGATGGTGAGGCCCTTGTAGCAGAATTCGCCCGGGAGACCGTGAAGTTTCCGTTTCGGCCGGTTACCGGGCATTGGTTCGGACTCGATAGCAGTGGTCGTGACGTCGGGGTCTTAATCCTCTACGCCACTAGGACTGCGCTGACTTTTGGCCTGGTCCTCGTGGTGTTGACCTATCTCGGTGGAATTTTTCTCGGAGCGGTCCAGGGATACTTCGGAGGTCGGGTCGACATGTTCGGCCAGCGACTGACCGAGATCTGGGAAGCAATCCCGTTCCTGTCTGTGATGATTTTGTTAGGTTCTGTCTACGGACGCAGCTTCACTCTTCTAGCAGTAGTTTATGCCATGTTTGGCTGGATCGGGATTTCTTACTATATCCGGGCCGAGTTTCTCCGTCTCCGGAAACAGCCCTTCGTTGAAGCTGCCAAGGTCATGGGTATTGGCCGGTGGAAGATCATGTTTCGACACATCCTGCCGAATTCACTGGTCCCGGTAATCACGTTTTTCCCCTTCGCATTGGTCGGGGCGATCAATGCACTAACCGCTCTCGATTTCCTTGGTTTCGGACTGCCACCGGGTACACCGAGCTGGGGTAATCTACTCGATCAGGGCCAAATCGATGACTATGCTTGGTGGCTCATCCTATTTCCTGCGATCGCTCTTTTCCTCGTCAGTCTACTCGGGATTTTCATTGGAGAAGGGCTCCGCGCAGCCTTCGACCCTCGCACCAATTCTCGTCTCGAATAGCGCTCTTGTTTGTTTTCGATGTCCGATCCGATCCTTCAGGTAAACGATCTCTCAGTGTCCTTCTCGGTCGAGGGGCGGCGTCATGTCGCCGTCGATGGAGTTTCTTTCGCGATCAATCCCGGCGAAATTCTCGGGCTGGTTGGGGAATCGGGCAGTGGTAAATCAGTAAGCGCGATGTCGACATTGCGGCTGGTGCCTTGCCCACCGGGAAACACTGAAACGGGTGAGATCCTCTTTCAGGGACGCGATCTGTTAAAGATGCCGGTTGATGAGCTTCGCAAGATTCGAGGAGCGGAAATTGGGGTAATTTTTCAGGAACCAATGACAGCGATGTCGCCGCTACACTCGGTCGGTCGGCAGCTCGCTGAGACGGTTCGGATTCATCGCCCTGATACTTCGAAAGAGGAGGCCTGGGCGCTCGCGGTTGAGTGGCTCGAGAAGGTCGGTATCCCAGATCCAGAGGAGCGGGCAAAAGCCTATCCGTTCCAGTTTTCTGGTGGGATGCGCCAGCGAGCCATGATCGCAATGGCTCTGATCCTCGAGCCGCGCCTCATCATTGCTGATGAACCGACGACGGCACTCGACGTCACTCTGCAGGCCCAGATTTTTGACCTCATCCTCGACATGAAGTCAGACGATACCGCGATCTTGTTCATCACCCATG
>JBCCBR010000693.1:0-1621 GCA_039033935.1 Verrucomicrobiota bacterium | reverse complement strand
CTTGTCGTCGAGCCGGCCGATCATGTCCATGTTGAGGTATGAGGAAAGCAAAAGCCCAAGCGGCGCATTTTCCTGTCCAAGATAGTCCTTTGCCAATTTTCTAACGAAATGCGACGACCCGAGCAGCCCAATCTCTTCGCCTGACCAGCCGGCGAAAACAACATCGCGCTGCATGTCGAGTTTCCCTTTCGTCCTTTGATCCGAAAGATACTCGGCAATCTCAAGCATGGCGGCGACCCCGGAAGCGTTGTCGTCTGCGCCATAGTGAATCTGAGCTCTCTCGCTGTCTGTCGCCAGCGACCCTGGACCTGCTTTCTTCCCAAGACCGTCAATGTGAGCACCCACCACGACAGCCGGATTCGGATGAGCCGCCGTCTGGCCCGCGGAGAGTACTCCGATGACATTGCGGCCAAGCCGCTTCTCCTGATCCACATCGATCGTCGCCGCCAGTCGAGCATCGGGGATGTCAAAGCCCTGAACCATCTCCCCGGTATTGAGCTGCTTCTGAATTTCAGAGAGATCCTTGCCCGCTGACGCGACCAGTTTTTCCGCCAGCTCGGTGGAAATCGTGATCGCGGGAATTCCCGAATCTGCGAGCGAGGCATCGAACTGCATCGGCACCAGTTCCTCATTCACCTCAGTCTCCGGCCCGGTCACAAAGATGATCCCGGCCGCAAACTTGCGACGAGCGAGCGTTGACTTGTGACGCAGTCGCGAAAAGCGCTGCATCTGCTGACGTAAATCCTCCTTGGCATCCTCGGGAACGAACCGCATCACCATGACCCACTTGCCCTTCACATCGAGATGGAAGTAGCTTGTGTAGGCTTCGCCGCCTTTGCCATCTGGCACTTCGAGACCGTAGCCGGCGAAGACGATGCCCGCTTCATTGATCTCACCCGTCTTGGAGAATGATACTGGTCGCCACTCCTCATCGACGGTTGGAGTCAAAGTCTCATCCGCTACACTGATCGAGAGATCATTGTCCTCGCCAACATCAACTCCAGCGGTGAACTCAAACGATTGAAAGTAAGTACCATCATCTCCACCCGGCTCAAGCCCCCACTCTTCAAACAGCTCCGCCACATGTGCCGTCGCCATCTGCTCCCCTTTCGTTCCAGTGAGACGCCCCTCCATCTCAGGGGACGCGAGATAATCGATTTGATTCCGAATATCCTGCTCAGAAATCGCTGGCTCCGTTTCAAAATCCGCTTCCGCCATGGATTCTCCCTCGGTGGCAGGCGGCTCGGCGACTGTGACTGAAGGCGACCCAACGGCGCCACTTTTGGCAAGGAGGCTCAGGGCTTTATCGTGATTCCACTTTGCCAGGAATATTTGTGACTCCTTGGACGGCGTTCGGTTCGTGGTCCACGAAAGCGTTTCTCCATCCGGAGTGAAAGTCGGCAATCCATCGAAGCCACTCGTATAGGTCACACGGACGGGCTCTTTCTCACCCGCCGCATCAACGAGGTACAGCTCGAAATTGTCGAAACCATGCAGGTTCGTGGCGAAAATCAGATACTCGCCACTCGGATGAAAATATGGCGCCCAGGACATCGCGCCGAGTCTTGTAAGTTGCCGTTCATCGGTGCCATCGATGTTCATCGTGAGAATCTCAGCCGTG
>JBCCBR010000692.1:0-1623 GCA_039033935.1 Verrucomicrobiota bacterium | reverse complement strand
CGAACAGCCGAGACGGCTATTCTCCGGTCGAGCCGCGGAGGATAGCCGTCCCCGGCTTTCTGCAGAGCCGTGGCAGATGGGATGCAGGGTGGTTTTGAGCGTGATGATTGTGGTAGGTAAATCGGGAATCGATCGGCGGCATACCTTGGCTTCGGTGAACAGCCGGGACGGCTATTCTCCGGGTTATTGAATGAGTCTATCGAACAGTTCAAAAAAGTGGCTTGTCGTTCGATGCAGTGAATACTCAACCGAGCGCCGTTGCGCGAGGCTGCGGAGACTGGAGATGTGTTGGTCGATCGCTTCCGAGTAGCGCGCCTTGAGATTGGTGGGATGGGTGACCAGTCGACCTCCGGTTTCCAGATCGCGGTAGTCAGTCAGGCCTCGGTCTTCGAGCTCCAGTTCTCCGGGAGAAAGCAGATGGAACAGGTGAATCCGAAAACCCCGATGGAGGTAAGGATTGAGGGCCCGAAAAATTTCAGCCGGATCATCAAAAAAATCGCTGATCACGACGAGAATGCCTTTTCGATTGATCAGCGGCACCGCTCGCGTCAAAGCTGTGGCGAGGGAAGTTTCACTGCCAGGTTGGTTTCCTTCGAGCGCACTGAGGATGCGATTGAGATGACTCGGCGTGCTGCCAGGCGGGAAAAACTCCCGGATCTCTGCGTCGAACGTTTGCAGCGAAACCCGGTCGCCGTATCGGATCACGAGGTAGCTCAAGGCTGCCGCGAAGAACGAGGCGTAATCGAGCTTGGAGAGGGGGGCGCCGCCTTCGAAACCCATCGACGCGCTGCTGTCGAGAAAGATGTGGCACTCGAGATTGGTCTCCTGCTCAAAGGTGCGCAGAAAGTGACGGTCGCTCCGGGCAAAGACGCGCCAGTCAATCAACTTGAGATCATCTCCCGGCGCATACTCGCGGTATTCGTGAAATTCGACAGACGAGCCACGCGCTCTTGAACGATGCCTGCCCGCGAGGTAGCCCTCGACCAGGGCCTTCGGAGCAAACTCGAAGGTCTGGAGCTTCCGAATGTCTTCGGGGCTGAGGTATCGATGGCGGGCCATGCTCGCGAGGATCTCGAGTCAAAAAGGCTTTCGGTGGCGGCCAGCTCAGGCTTCGACTCCCGCGAGCAGGCGATCGATCAGGTCTTCGACGGTGATGCCCTCCCCAGTCGCATTGTAGTTCGGGACAATACGATGGCGCAGCACGGGTCTTGCAACGGCGTCGACTTCCTCGACTGAAGCAGCGGGAGATCCTCGCAGCAAGGCAAGCGCGCGGGCGGCGCGGGTCAGATTTTGCGAAGCGCGCGGTCCCGCCCCATAGGCGACAAAATCTTTCACAAAATCGAGAGCATGCTCGGATTGAGGGCGAGAGGCGTGGGTCAGTTTGAGAATGTATCGGAGGACGTGGTCCGGCACTGGCACATCGATGGTCGCGTCCTGTAATTTGACGACTTCTTCGGGTGTCAGGATCGGTTCGGCGACCGGCGTTTCTTTACCGGTGGTGAGTCGGACGATCTGTTCTTCTTCATCCATCCCCGGATAGTCGATCAGGAGGTTAAAGAAAAAGCGATCGAGCTGAGCCTCGGGCAGGGGATAGGTGCCCTCGTGCTCGATCGGGTTCTGCGT
>JBCCBR010000691.1:0-1624 GCA_039033935.1 Verrucomicrobiota bacterium | reverse complement strand
GATTTAGGAGTTTCCTCGCCCCAACTTGATCTGGCCGAGCGTGGTTTTTCCTTTCGCGAGAGTGGTCCCCTCGACATGCGTATGGATCAGCGAGCAGACTTCTCGGCTAGGGATCTGGTCAACGACTGGTCCGAGGATGAGATGACTCGAATCTTTCGTGAGTATGGGGAGGAGCGGGCTGCGGCGAGAGCGGCAAAGGCAATCATCGAAGCGCGGGCTAACGCTGCTATCGAAACGACGGGCGTGCTTGCAGAAGTTGTTGCTTCGGTAGTTCCCAAAGTCGGGCGACGTCATCCTGCGACGAAAGTTTTCCAGGCAATTCGTATCGCGGTTAATAAAGAACTCGAGTCGCTCGAGCTGGCGTTGGAAAAATCGATCCACTGTTTGTCGTCCGGTGGTGTCCTCGCTGTGATTTCTTTTCATTCACTGGAAGATCGCATCGTGAAGCAGTTCATGAGACGGCACAGTCAGGAGTATCTGGATCGTCCCGAGTGGCCAGCACCGCGACCAAATCCTGACTATCATTTTACACTACCATCTCGACGGATTTCACCTCCGGATGTGGATGAAGTGGCGCGAAACCCTCGCTCGCGCAGCGCCAAGCTAAGGGTCGCAGTCAAAAACTAATCGTGTAGTGATGGAAAAGAAAAATCGTTATAAAAATCGCGTCGGATTCATTACGATTTGTCGACTTGTTCTCGGTGCCGTTCTGCTCCTGATCGCAGGTGGTGGATTCGTCCTCATTAGGAACCAGCATGTCATCGAAGGGCATGAGATTCGTGAGATCGAAGATGGGATCGCCGAGCTGGATCGCGAAATCGAAATGTGGGAGTTGCGTATCGCTGCAGTTCGTGATCGGCAGGAGCTCTCGAGACGGCTCCGGTGGGTTCAGAGCGATCTGGAAGTCATCGACGGTAGTCGAGTCATCGATTTGGAAGGATCTAATCCAACCCCCGCCGCAATTGCTCTGGTGTATTAATGGACCGCGCCTCCTCCCATCTCCGAGCGCGGCTCGTCGTTGCCTGTGGTGGAGTCGTTCTGCTGCTATCTTTGTTGAGCGCGCGCTTGTTGTATCTTGAGCAGGTCGATGGAGATCGACTCGCCGAGGAGGCACGATCGCACTATGAATATCGTGAAGTGCTCGATGCTCAGCGAGGTAGGATCTTTGATCGCGCGGGCGAGTTACTGGCGAGGAATCAAACGGTCTACAAGCTAGTTGTCGACTGTCGGCATCTGCGTGATCAGGGGTTGGCCTGCATTGGGCTGGCGGAGGCAGAACAGGTCAGTCCGCAAACGATCCGAAAACGCTACTTGCCGGAGGAGATTCTCGGTAAGTATCGAGAGTATGTCGCCGAGGTCATGTCGAAGCCGCTGCGTCTGCCGAAGCACGAGCTAGCAAGAAAGCTTAAAGAGAAGACCCGAGGCGAGATTGTTCTCGCAAAAAATATCGAAGATGATTTCGCGCAGGAGCTGGACGGGATTCTGAATCGAAGCGCGCTTGGTGGTATCTACCTAAGGCGGGGCGAGCGTCGTTTTTATCCGAGCCCACTTTCCCTGACTCAGGTAGTCGGTTTTGTCGATGAAGATGGTATCGGGGTCTCTGGTGTAGAGAAGGCGTTTGACG
>JBCCBR010000690.1:0-1628 GCA_039033935.1 Verrucomicrobiota bacterium | reverse complement strand
TCAATAATCTGCTGCGTGGGTCGGTAGAGACTCCATTTGCTCCGCGGCAGACTCACTTTGCTCCCAAGGCGAAACGAGTTGTCTACCTCTTCATGGCCGGTGCTCCGAGCCAATTGGAGCTCTTTGATAACAAACCAAAGCTGGCTGAATTCGATGGCAAGCCACTTCCGAAATCCGTTACTGACGGTGCCCGGCTCGCTTTCATCCAACCTGATGCGGCAGTGATGTCGCCGCGATTTCCCTTTGCGAAGTACGGGCAGTCGGGTGCCGAAATTTCGAACCAGCTGCCGCATATCGCGTCGATCGCGGACAAGATCGCGATCGTTCGCTCGATGCACACCGAGCAGTTTAACCATTCGCCTGCCCAGATATTTCTCAATACCGGGCATACCCTTCCCGGTAGGCCTTCGCTGGGTTCGTGGCTCAGTTATGGGATCGGGAGTGAAGCGACCGATCTACCGAGCTTCGTTGTCTTGAAAGGTGGTGGCAATGTCAGTGGTGGGGCGGCGATGTGGGGCGCGGGCTTTTTGCCTGGAAGTCACGCCGGCGTTCCCTTCCGCAGCAGCGGAGACCCGATTCTGCATGTGTCGAGCCCGACGGGAATCGACGACCAGGCCCAGCGGGATTCCCTCGATCTGATTCGTTCGCTCAATCAGCAGGAACTGACCCGAGTGGGCGATCCGGCGATCCAGACCCGCATCGATGCTTACGAGATGGCCTGGCGGATGCAGTCAGCAGCACCCGAGCTAATGGACTTTGGTCAGGAAAGCGAGTCGACCCTGTCGGCCTACGGTGCCAAGCCGGGGGCAAGCAGCTACGCCAATAACTGCTTGTTGGCCCGTCGACTCCTGGAGCGGGGGACTCGATTCGTGCAGGTCTATCACTCGGGGTGGGATCATCATTCCAATGTCGAGGGTGGCGTGAAACGCAAAGCAAAAGAGGTGGACCAGGCAACCGCTGCGCTGATCAATGACCTCGACGCGCGCGGCATGCTGGATGACACACTCGTGATTTGGGGTGGCGAATTCGGCCGCACCCCGATGGTCGAAGCTAGTGCTGCTCTCGGTCGTTCAATGGGGAGGGACCACCATCCAGCCGCCTTCACCATGTTTTTCGCGGGTGGGGGCATCAAACCAGGAATCACGATCGGAGAGACCGACGAGCTTGGCATGACCATCACCGAGGACCCCGTCCACATCCACGATCTCCACGCTACGATTCTGCATTTGTTAGGCGTTGATCACGAGAAACTAACCTACCGATTCCAAGGGCGCGATTTCCGACTGACCGATGTGCACGGTCATGTTGTGAAGAAGCTGCTGGTCTAGGAGTGCGAGGCGTGATGCCTTTGTAGGCGTTGTTTTTGGCGGGGGACTTCGGGATCCGACGCGGTTGAGAGAACGTCTTTTAGGGGGGGATTTCACGAGAGGTGATCGATCATTCTTGCGTGAAACTCGGGAGGATGCCTCGGATATCACCTGAGGTAGAAGTCCGGTTAGGAGCTTCCTGATGACCTCCTGATATCACCCCGAATTTTCCGAAAAACCCTGCTAGAATGCGGGTTCCAGCTCTAAATGGAAACTCGGCGCTCATCTTGATATCAATCGGTGAGGTGCCACTAATAAATA
>JBCCBR010000689.1:0-1640 GCA_039033935.1 Verrucomicrobiota bacterium | reverse complement strand
ATAGCTGACGCCGGCCACTTCGGAGCGGGCAACGCCTTTGCTGGCCGACGCCAGACCGGCACTCAGCAGGGTATCTACATCGCGACCGCCTCAGGGGAATTGCTCGGCTCGGGTAATCAACAGGATGCAGATTTCACCGCAGAGCTGATGCGTTCCAGCCTGCGTGATTCGCCTTCTCCACGAAGAGATCGATCCACTCTTCCTGCATCTGCTGCCGATCGGTCTGCAATTGAAGATTCAGGCAAAGCGGACCCGCCAGTGGACGGTCTCGTCCTCGACGTGGTGCTCCGGCAGATTTACCCCCGCAAGCTGAAGACAGCGCCGGGCACGGCCGACTTGTATCTCGACGAAGAGGTCGAACTCTCGCCGATGGAGTCCATGGTGATCGAGCGGATGCGCCGATTCGCTTCTCAGAAGTCTGAGGACTATTGGCATGTGCCCTGGAATCGGGATCGTGCCTGGTTCACAAAGCACGAGCAGACCGGCTGGATCCCGGACGATCCGGCGATAGGCAGAGTCTTTGATGTTTCGCCAAGCGCAGTCGACCGCATCGCACGTTTTCACTGCACCGACACGATTCGAGCAATCGCGGCGCACTATCCCAAAGACGCACTATCTGGTGCAAATCTTCGTGGAGAGGTCGTGAAGTCAGAGGATGGAGTCATCACACTAGTCTACGAGGGTGCATTCACTCTGCAGCAGGAGGATATCCCACTGATTGGAGGGAATGAGGACCGCTCCGCCCCCGTCCCGAAGCGAGCCAGTCGCAGCTATCGCCCAAAACTTCTCGGTCGAGCTCGATTCGACCTCCGATCTGAAAAGTTCATTGATTTTGAGATGATCGCGCTTGGCCAAAAAACTGGTGGGAGCCTGATGAGTGCCTTCGATGAAACTCAGTTCGCAGTCGCTCTACGCTTAGTCAGAGATCCAGACGAGGCGCGATCCCAGGCACCTCGCTATCTTGCACTCTACTGAAACTTCCATTCGCCGCACCGCCAACGAGAGTTTCAAACAGCCTGAATTGTCGTTAAAAAAGGTAGGCCCGCTAGACCGCTAAGTCACATCGTAGAAATCGTGGTCAGACCGAGTCCAGCATGAAAGCGTGATCACGCCAGCTTCTATTGCGGGCAGCGACGCAATGCCCGGAAGTAATGGGTATGCACCGCTTTTTTCGCTGGTTCGCTCTGTTCAACGCTCTTCCTGTTTTTCTCGTCGCTCAGGAGCCCGCCCTCCCAGCAAAAGAGATTTTCGCCAAGCGACCCACGGGAGACCTCGCCCTTGAAATCTACCAGTCGGATGACTCCGACTCCCTTCGCGCGGCCGTCATCTGCCTCCACGGTGGAGGCTGGAAAAAAGGAGAACCGCAACACATCGCCGCATTCGCCCGTGAGCTCGCTGGAGAGGGCTTCGTCACGATCGCACCAGCCTACCGTCTCTCTGACGTCGCACCTTTTCCGGCTCAGATCGATGACATCAACGCGGCGATTCGTTGGGTTCGAGAAAATGCGAATCGTTATCAAATCGATCCAGAGAAGATCGGCATTATCGGAAGCTCTGCCGGCGGTCATCTTGCTTTGCTCAGCGCGACACGGCCAGCGCCCGAAATCGAACGACCGAACGCCGCAATCGGTCTTGGAGCT
>JBCCBR010000688.1:0-1640 GCA_039033935.1 Verrucomicrobiota bacterium | reverse complement strand
CGAGGGTGCTCCCAAACCTGAAAAAGAGATCGAGGCACTGATAGAAGGGATCGGCGCGATGCAGCCCGACATCCTCGGCGTTTGTGAGTTGGGAGACTCCACTCACCTTGATGATCTGCAATCGCGCCTGCGCGCGATTGGGATCGATCTCCCCCACACTGAACTGGTGCGTGACTCAGGCGGCTACGATCGAAATCTCGCCATGCTGAGTCGATTCCCCATCATCGACCGACAGTCTCGCGACGACTACGCCTACGAAATCGACGGCGAAAAGCTCGCATTTCAGAGAGGTGTTCTTGATGTGAAGATCAAGATCAATCCTCGTTACCACCTCCGCTATATCGGGCTGCATCTAAAATCGAAGCGTGAAGTGCCTGAGGCCGATCAAGCGATGATGAGGCTGAATGAAGCCCAGCTCGCGCGTGCCCACGTCGATGCCATCCTCGAAGAAGAGCCCGGGGCAAATCTCCTCTTGATGGGCGATCTCAATGATCTCCGGGTCGAGCCACCGGTGAAAACGCTGCAAGGGAGATTTGGCCGCTACAACTACCTGTCGTCGTTGACCCTATCAGATGACTACGGATTTCGCTGGACTCATCACTGGGGATGGGCCGACAGCTATTCGCGCTTCGACTTTGCTTTGGTCTCAAAAGGAATCAGTCCGGAGATTGACCGAGACAAGTCCTACATCCATCACTGGGACGACTGGGACACCGCGAGCGATCATCGCCCCCTCGTGCTCTCGCTACTGCCGGTCGACCAGATCAGGGATTGAGACTCAATCCCCAGCCACAGCTCGCGCCGACCGTCCTTTTCTCTGAGTGAGCAGAAGGTTTTGCTCATCTGAAATTCAATTTCTTTAACGGATTTGGAGAGGAGCTTGGAGGGAAAAAGCCCTTCCCCATTTCTCTGAACGTCGCGGCGTGGCAAGACGCCCTTAAGCGCGAAGACGTTATAGGGGTTGAAGAGCCGAATTAGTAGACTGAGCGGAATCAAGACAATTTATGTCGATTCGTTCCCGCTTTGTTTTTGTCTGGTGCTTCCTTGTCTGCGGCAGCACGAGACTGTTCGCCGTTGAATCATCTGACGGCCTCCCGGAGGTGGTTAGCTATCATCAGCATGTCCGTCCGGTCTTTCAGGCAAAGTGTCAGGGTTGCCACCAGCCTGCCAAACGGAAGGGCGATTATGTGATGACCGATGTCGCCGCCTTGATTGCCGGAGGCGAGAGCGGAGCAGCGATCGTCCCGGGCCAGACCGCTGCCAGCTATCTGCTGGAGCTCGTCGTCACCCAGCAGGGCGAAGAACGCCCTGAGATGCCCCCGAAGGATGCGCCGCTAACCGACTACGAGGTTTCTCTGGTCAACCGGTGGATCGAGCAGGGAGCGACTGACGACACTCCCGAAAACGTCCTCGATCAGTATTCCCGGGAAAACCCACCGGAATACACTGTTCCTCCGCTCATCACCTCGATCGATTTTTCACCGGACGGGCAACACATCGCGGTATCGGGATTCCACGAAGTGTTGATTCACAAAGCCGACGGGTCGGGCCTGGAGCAACGGTTGATCGGCTTGTCGGAACGAATCGAGACGGTCGCATTTTCGCCAGACGGCAGCCAATTGCTGGTCGCCGGGGGTTCG
>JBCCBR010000687.1:0-1647 GCA_039033935.1 Verrucomicrobiota bacterium | reverse complement strand
GATCCACTCGGGTTTGCCCTCGAAAATTTCGATCCCGTCGGGAAGTGGCGCGACATCTATGAAAACGGACGCAAGGTAGACATGGCCGGGACGCTTTTCCGCAAATACCCGTTCGAAGATGTGGTTGGATTCAAAGATGCCATTCTCGCCGAAAAAGACCGCTTCACCCGCGCCTTTGCCGGACACGTCCTCTCTTATGCGCTTGCCCGCGAGTTAACCGCCGCAGACGGCCCTGCCCTGGACCACATAGCAAACGAAACAGCGAGAGATGACTATCGAATCCGCACCTTGATCCGTGAGGTCATTTTAAGCGACCCTTTCCTCACCAAAACCACACCTCGCACTGACTCATGAGCCGCTTTTCCCGTCGTCAATTTCTTCGCGGGCTCGGAGGAGCCTCTCTCGCCCTGCCGACCCTGGAGAGCTTGGGGGCTTCTTCGGTCTCGAGTTCCGTAGCGCAGCGAATGGCTCACTTTTATGTGCCGATCGGTGTGGTCCGGCGAGGCTTTTTTCCCGGTGAGGCAGATCATGTGATTCCTAAGGGTAATCTTGGCAACGTGATGTCTTCGTTGGGGAAGCAAAACCCCACCCCGTTTGTCCAGCCGCTCACCGACCTCACTCCCACGCTTGAGCCACTTGCCGAGTTTCGCGATCAGGTATCGCTCATCACTGGGATGGACCGCACTTTCCAGCAGGGAACTGATGTCCACGCCCAGTGTGCCTCTTGCTATCTCTCGAGCGCGCAGGTTCACCAGATCAAGCACTCGGCCTGGCCACTCGACCGGACTCTCGACCACATCGTTGGCGATCAGATTGGTCAATCGACGCCGTTTGCGACGCTTGAGTTCAGCTGCAACAGCCATCGCGACAACAAGGAATCGATCTACTTCGATAACATCAGCTGGTATGGAACCGGTCATCTGGCGCCATCAATCCGGGATCCTCGGAAAATGTATCGTCGGCTTTTCGGGACACAAGAGACCGCTGCATTTCGAGATGTCACCAGCCTCGTCCTCGGAGACGCGCGGGCGATGCAGAGTCGACTCGGCTACGCTGACGGGCAGAAATTTGAAGAATACTTCGATTCCATCCGCAGCATCGAAACTCAGATAGATCGCCTCGAGTCGATGAGAGCCGAGCTTGCCAAAGTTGATTTCGACGAACCAACTGAGGCACGCCTCCCCCGCGGCGAATACATCCGACTGATGGGAGATCTGATGGTGGCGGCACTCCAGACCGGACTCACCAATGTGGCGACTTTCATGGTCGGGCCGGAGCGATGGGACACGCCATTTCTCTTCGAAAGCCTCTTCGACGCGCCGCGGAGTCACCACCAGATGTCTCACAATCAGACCAAGTTCATCGACGACCTCATGAAGGTAGACCGATTTCACATGGAGCAGTTTGCTTACCTGCTGAGGCGGATGTCGACGATCGAAGAGGCCGATGGCTCCAGCCTACTCGACAACACCCTCTTCACCTATGGCTCCGGCCTTGGCGACGGCTCCACTCACCAATACAACGATCTCCCAATCGTCGTTGCCGGTAATTGTCGGGGTCAACTGCAGCAGGGGCAGCATATCAATCTGGCAGAAGGCACCCCACTGTCCAATCTCTGGCTGACTCAGGCGAAGCTCCTCGGTCTCG
>JBCCBR010000686.1:0-1668 GCA_039033935.1 Verrucomicrobiota bacterium | reverse complement strand
GAATTGCAGGTTGGCGACGAATACCCACTGTAGGAGTAACCACTAAGGCCGCTTGAGGGTGAGGTTTGACAGCTGGTGCTCACCAAAGCAACTGAGACAAGAAAAAGCAGGAGGCAGAGAGTCTTCATGACAAGCGTGGCTGACGGCGCGCCTCGGGCAGTGCTTACAACAAAGCTTCAAATTTGTTAAGACTTCTAAACCACTCACGCAAGCGCGGGCTTGGCTCTTCTCCGGGAACTCACTAATCTCGCTAAGATGAACGGTGGAACCAAGTGGGTGTTCTTGATCTTGCTGGTGACCTTGGCGGGCCGTGCGGACGAGGCGACCCAACCCAGTCAGACGATCGATCTGCTGAGCGCACCACTGGAAGAGACCTTTGAGGAATTCACCTACCCGGTTGAGCCTTCAGAAGGCCGCATCGCGAGTCCCTGGCAACATTCGCCCGGGGCGGGCCTTGCCGTTTCCGAAACGGCGATCGGGTTTCTGAGGACTCGCGAAGCTTTTCATGATTTCCATCTCGTCTGCGAATACAGATGGCTCGAACGGACTTTCGGTCCGCGCGCCGATCGCGCCCGCGATGCTGGGCTCATTTTCCATCTCTCCGAAGCGCATTCGCGAGAAGCAAATCTCCGTCCGGCCCGTTTTGAGGCGCAGATCTCGGAGGGAGCGACCGGCGATCTTATCGCGGTTTCGAGCGTCACCCACCCTTCTTCCTTGCGAGCAAGGGTCGATCGCAATACTCCGCCGCGTTGGTCAGCCGACGCCAAGCTTCGGGTATTTGACGAAACGGATCAGCCTCTCGCTCGCATCGGCTGGTCTCGGAAGAGCATCCCCTGGATCGATCGGCGCGGTTTTCGCGGAGAAAGTGATCTCGCAAATCCAGTAGGAGAATGGAACCGGATCGAGATCATCGCCCAAGGCGCTTCCGTCGAGCTCCGGATCAATGGGGAGCTGGTGAATGCGGCAAGCCATTTATCAAGAAAGGCCGGGGCGATCGGGCTGCGAGCGAACCTTGCCGCCTTTGAAGTTCGTCGCCTCGAACTCCATCCGCTCGGCCAGTTCACCGATTCCTGGCAAGCGGAAAGCCGCTCCACTGATATGGGCTATTCAGTCACAGGTGAAAGCCTGCTACCCCGCCGATTCCCACTTTCCCCGGAAGAGAGTGCCTCGCTTTGGGAAATTGATGGAGACTATCGGATCGAGCTGGTCGCAGCGGAACCACTGGTAGCGGATCCAGTTGATTTGACCTGGGACCACCGTGGCAATCTGCTCGTTGCCGAGATGCGCGACTACCCCCTCCCCACCGCCGAGGGCGCGGCTTTTCTATCCCGCATCCGGCGCCTCGTCGATGATGATGGCGACGGGCGCTATGACCGCTCGGAACCCTGGGCTGAAAACCTAGATCATGTGCAGGGCCTGCTTCCCTTTCGCGATGGTATCATCGCCACTTCACGGACTGAGGTGCTCTATCTCGCTGATCTCGACGGGGATGGTCGCGCCGAAGTGCGGGAGCCTCTCTTTCGCACCAATCCAATCCAGCGGCATTACCCCCCAATACATGAGCGTTGCCTTTTCCATTGAAATGGTGATCTGGGTTGCGGTGGGGGGGCGTGCCACCCTGGGGGGAGCGGTGCTCGGGGCGCTGGCCGTCAACTGGGCCCAGGCCCT
>JBCCBR010000685.1:0-1679 GCA_039033935.1 Verrucomicrobiota bacterium | reverse complement strand
GGAGGGCAGCCGTCCCGGCTGTCTCCAGAGCCTTTTTTGCTGACCCGCGTCAGGAAACACCGCGCCTGGGATGACCGGGAAAGTGTGGGCGAAATCCTCGGGCTTCGGAGAACAGGCGAGGACGCCTATTCGCCTGCGGAAAACCGGAAGAAATCCACCTTAGCTGACTTGCCGAAGCAATCCGGGCTCTGGTTCATTCAGGAACAACAAGGTCTTTCGCTTCAGATTAACCGATCAATGCAGGAAGTGTCGGTGACCGGTAAACACCATCGCCGCTTCTTTTTCGTCGGCGGCAGCGATGACCTCTTCGTCGCGGATTGAACCACCCGGCTGGATCGCAGCGGTCGCCCCGGCGTCAAGCGCACTGACGAGTCCGTCGGGAAAGGGAAACATGGCATCGCTCGCGACGACCGATCCGTCGAGGCTGAGGCCAGCCTGCTCTGCCTTCCAGACAGCGATGCGGCACGAATCGACTCGCGACATCTGACCGGCGCCGATCCCCAAGGTCCGGTCGCTCGTCGCAAAGACGATTGCGTTGGATTTAACGTGTTTCACAATCCGCCAGCCAAAGCGCATCGCCTCGATCTCCTCTGCCGTGGGCGGGCGCTTGGTCTTGACTTTCTCTTCGATATTCTCAAGTCCGAGCGCCTTGATGTCGTGATCCATCACCAGGATGCCGCCGGGCGCTGATTGAATTATCGGATCGCCGAGGCTGTCGCGAAATGCTTCGCGCATTTCGATGAGCCGCAGGTTCTTTTTCTTTTTGAGAAGGGCTCTCGCATCGGTTTCGAACTCGGGAGCAATGATCACATCGGTGAATATTTCGGCGATGACTCGGGCCAAGCCGATCTGCAGTGGACGGTTGCAGACGATGACCCCGCCAAAAGGGGCCTGGCGGTCGGTCTCGAAAGCTTTTTCCCAGGCGAGGCGCAAGTCTTTCTCGTCGGCGCCGACTCCACACGGGTTGGTGTGTTTCAGAATAGCAACGGCAGGGCGTCGGAATTCGAGAATGAGTTCAGCGGCAGCGGCGATATCGAGCACGTTGGTGTAGCTGAGCCCCTTGCCCTGAAGCTGTTTGAAGTAGTCGTCGAAACGCCCGTAGAGGGCAGCTGCCTGATGAGGATTTTCCCCATATCGCAGCTCCTGCGCGAGCGGCAGGCTGACCGAGAATGAAGCAGCAGTTTCCTGCGCGTCGTTGAGATGAGCAGCGATCGCGGCATCGTAAGCCGCAGTCCGTTGAAAAACCTTGATTGCGAGGCGTTCGCGCGTCTTCAGGGTTGTTTCCCCGGAATGCTCGCCCATTTCAGAAAGCACGATTTCGTAGTCTTCCGGATCGACCACCACGGTGACTGAATCGTGATTTTTAGCGGCTGAGCGCAGCATACTAGGGCCTCCGATATCAATCTGCTCGATCGCTTCGCCTCGGGTAACGCCCTCTTTCGCTACGGTTTCTTCAAAGGGATAGAGATTCACCACGACGAGATCAATCGGGGCGATCTCGTTTGCCTTGGCATCGGCGACGTGATCGGGATCGTCGCGACGGTGCAGCAGTCCACCATGGATTTTCGGGTGGAGGGTCTTGACCCGGCCATCGAACAGCTCGGGGAAGCCGGTAAAATCAGAGACCTCGATCACCGGGATTCCGAGCTCACTGATGAATCGAGCGGTCCCACCGGTTG
>JBCCBR010000684.1:0-1685 GCA_039033935.1 Verrucomicrobiota bacterium | reverse complement strand
GCATCAGAAAGAGCCGGCCCACCGCGTTCGGTGAGTTTTTCGCGCGGCCGATCATCGTCGTCCAGCTCGCGTATCATCGGGGAGTCCACGCGCGGAGTGTGATGCGAAGAGCCGCTTGAGGCAACGGCTTTTCGCTCTTGCGCGAAGGAGTCGTTCGGAGAACTCTGCGAAATGGCCGAGGAATCCACTATCGTTGCAATCGCCACCCCTCCCGGACTCGGAGCGATCGCCCTGATCCGTATGACTGGGCCGAGGGCACGCGAGATCGCCGCTTCGGTTTGGAGCGGAGCAAATCCCGCAGCCTGGTCTCCAAGGCACCAGAACTACGGACAAATCGTTGATCGTGAGGGGCATGCTATCGACGATGTGCTGCTGACCTGGTTCGCCTCGCCAGCCAGCTTCACTGGTGAGGACGTCGTTGAAATTGCCTGCCACGGCGGGGTCGTGGTGACCCGCCAAATTTTCGATCGTCTCCTCTCAGCCGGGGCCGATTCAGCGCTTCCGGGTGAGTTTTCGCAGCGAGCCTTTCTCAATGGCAAACTCGACCTCACTCAGGCCGAGGCGATCATGGATCTGATCTCAGCTCAGACCGAGCTCGCCGCTCGCGCTGCCCACGAGCAACTCACTGGGCGACTCGGAGCCCAGACGGAGACGGTCCGCACCGATCTGGTCGCGCTGCTGGCTCATATCGAGGCTTACATTGACTTCCCGGAAGAGGACATCGATCCGGAGACCGGGTCAGACCTCTCTGAGCGACTCCGTCAGATCCTCAGCAAACTGGAGAGTCTCCTCGCCACTGCGGACCAGGGTCGACTCCTGCGCGAAGGAGTTCGCACGGTAATCGCCGGAGCGCCAAATGCAGGAAAATCGAGTCTCCTCAATGCTCTCTTAGGCTTTGACCGGGCGATCGTCAATGAGGCTGCCGGCACGACCCGAGATACGATTGAGGAGGTGATCAATTTGCGTGGAATCCCATTGCGCCTCATTGACACAGCGGGACTTAGAAAAGGAGAGACTGAGATCGAAAGTGAAGGAATCTCGCGAACTCGGAGCCAGCTTGAACAGGCCGACCTGGTCATCTGGATGATTGACGGCAGCAGCCCCAGGCCCACGCACGCTGAGCCCGAAGCAAGCTATTCCCAGCACCGGGTGCGAGTCATCAATAAATCTGATCAGCCCGAGCATCCCGATTGGTCTGGTGAGGACGGGCTCAGGATCAGCTGCCTTGATCAGTACAGTCTCGAACCGCTTCGCGAGGAGATCTGGCAACGCCTCACTGTCGGGCAGTCATGGGAAAGCGGTAGCCTCGTCGCCATCAACGCGCGCCACCAAAGCTGCCTCCGAAAAGCGCACGCCTGCCTTTCTGAGGCGCTTCAGTCTCTTAGCGAGGGAGTGTCGCCCGAGTTTGTTGCGGTCGATCTGCGCGCCGGGCTCCATCACGTCGGCGAGATCGTCGGTCACACCGATGTCGAAGAGATCCTCGGCGAGATCTTCAGCAGTTTTTGCATCGGGAAGTAGTTCGAACCAGTCCGGTATGTCGGAGCCAGTTCAGCTGTGCTAAAATCCGAGCAAGGCTGATGTTCAAAGCCCACGCTGCGGCTGACAGCGCTTGCGCCAAAGGAAGATAGGAATAGGGGAACTTCAGGGAGCTAGCGGACGCTCGGGAATAGAATCCGCACCCCACG
>JBCCBR010000683.1:0-1685 GCA_039033935.1 Verrucomicrobiota bacterium | reverse complement strand
GAATGAAGTCGCAGTGCTTTACCGCGAAGACTTTTCATCAGGCGCCGATGCTCTCGCCGAGTGGAAAATGAAGGACCCCAGCTTCTGGACCGTCAACGAATCGGGCCAGCTCGAGAGTATCGACCAAGCCGCGATTGTAGGAACTCGCACGACTCGGTTCGAGGGCGGCGACATCAGGATCAAGTTTGATTTCCAACTGAGTTCGGCCACCAAAGAGCTGCAGCTCAAAATCAACGATCCTAACGGAGGGCACATCGGTCGAATCATGATCGATCCGCGTGGTTTCTTTTTCCGAATCAATACCAACGCTAACATCCCCATAACCGAATCGAAGAATCTCGAACGGATTGATCTTGCGATCGCCCCTGACACCTGGCACCAAATGGTGATCGGAGTTTCTGGGAATCGAATCACGGGGACCATCCCGGATCTCGCAACGAAAACCTGGGAGAGCGAGCATTTCAGCTACCCAAAAGGAAGCCTCGGTCTGGGTGCGAGAGGAGGGCAGGTCAAAATCGATAATCTTGAAGTCACGGCCCTCCTCGCGGACGCATCGGCAGCAGTGCCCGAATCTCCGATGACTCCTGCGGAGAATCCTGCACCCGTCCTACCCAATACTACGACTCCCTCAGATCCGATCCCCCCGCCTGCGCCGAGCCCGGCGATGGACCTCCCCAAACTGCCCATTGCCAGCGTCGACGATTCTCATTTTGAGCTCGAGGAGGGCTGGATTGAACCACTCGACGCTTTCTTTGATCGCCATTGCTATGATTGTCACGACGACCTTGTCGCGGAGGCCGGCCTCGATCTTTTCGCCTTATCAACCGATCTGAGCGATCCCGAGACGCTGCGTCAGTGGGTCCGTATTTATGATCGGGTTAAAAACGGTGAAATGCCGCCGGAGGAAGAGCCGCGCCCGGAAGCTGAGGAGACCCACACCTTTCTTGCCGACCTCTCCCCCTCACTCTTCGCCGGGCACCGCTCGCAGCGCGAGGTAGTGCTTCGCCGCCTTAATCGGGCTGAATACGAAAACACGATCAACGACCTTTTTGGTATCGACCTGAGCCTCCAGGAGCTCTTCCCTGTCGACGCCAAGAAACACGGCTTCGATAACAACGGCGAGGGGCTCACGATCTCTGCTGAGTTGATCCAAGTCTATCTCGAAGCCGCTAATCTCGCAATCGATCGCGCGCTCGGACCCGACTCCCCCCCGAAACCTCTCAAGATCGACTCTCCGCTGCGACCTCTGATGCAGGAGAACATGTTCTCGCGATGGAACAAGCTCCACGAAATCGATGAAGGCGTCGTCATTTTCAGCAGCGAATTTGGGGCTGGCTCACAGCTAGCCAATCTCCGCATCAATGAGCCGGGCACCTACCGATTCCGCTTTCACGCCGAGCCCTATCAGTCAGACGAAGCTGTCATCATGCAGGTGCAGACCGGGGTGGTCAAACGCCAGGGCGACAAGCGCTTCATGGGCTACTTTGAAATCCCGCCGGGTGGGCGCGTCGTTGAATTCACCGACTACATGGAAAAGGGAGAAGCGGTCTACCCACGGCCAGTCGGGACTGTTGGCAACATTATCGGAACACTCGCTCCAACCCAGTGGATTGACGTCGCAGCAATCACTGCATCGTAGGACCCCTCTTCACCAACAAACTCCTCAAACCCTTCGCATCTAACAT
>JBCCBR010000682.1:0-1710 GCA_039033935.1 Verrucomicrobiota bacterium | reverse complement strand
CGAGCTGTTGATCGGCTCGTTTTTATGTTCCAGTCCTGTGTATGCACCTGCCGTGCCAAGTTTTGCCGATACGGTCTTAACTCGTTGATAACCAACGATAAAAAACTTTCGATTTTTTTCTGATGACCGAAAATCCTTGATTGTGGTCAGCCACTCCTCAGATTGGTGGTAAGCGATTTACCACCTTTTGGCTCACACTTCGTCAACGACGACAGAGACTTCAAGCGTGCGTTCGTCGCCCCCGCCAATCAAAGATCCTCGGACTGGAGCGACATCGTGGTAGTCACGGCCGAGAGCGACTGAGACGTAGTGCTCGTTGACCCAGCAATCGTTTGTTGGATCAAGCCCCAACCAACCTACCGTCGGCACGTGAACCTCGATCCAGGCGTGGGTCTGACTGGCGCCGACCCAAGCAGCTTCGCCGGTGACGAGGCCGGGATCGTAAAGGTAACCGCTCCGATAGCGTGCCGGGATGTCGAGAGCCCGACAGAGGGCGAGGAAGAGATGGGCGAAATCCTGACAGGTCCCGCGGCGGGACTGCTGGATATCGGTCGACGGGGTCATGCCGTGCAGCACTTGATCTTTGTATTCAGTCGATTCGAAAATATGATGATTGATCCCGGACAGAAGATCAGCCCAGCTCCCAGTATGCTGGTCACTGAGGTCAATCGCCTCGCGCCAGGTGTTGGGACACTTTTTCACGAAGGTGCTGTCCACTTGGTAAGGGTGCAGATCTTCGTCAGTGGCGTCATTCTCCTCACCGAGGGGAACTTGTTCTGCCGCGAGAATGAGCTTTTGACTGCTGCTTGTCTCCGCTTCTGTGATCGAGGTGATGGTGAGTTCCTCGTGAGGATCGACGACTTCGAATTCGTGTACCAGGTTTCCAAAAAGATCGCGGCTAGTGGCGAATTCCGATACCGGATCGAGAAGCAGGAGATGGTCCCCCGGGCTCTGACGTGGTGTATCCTCCGGGGCTAGCCTCAGCTCGTTGAGACTTGACCAGGCGGGCTCACTGTAACGGTAGGTGGTGGTGTGGGTGACGCGGAGTTGCATCTCAGGCTGCCGGTCGTGAGGTGCGAGGCGATCAGGCAGCTGCAATTTCTTCGAGCAAAACCTGATTCAACTGAATGCCGGCTTCGAAATTTGTCACCGTGAAGCTCTCATTAGGCGCATGAATCTGGCAATCAGGCAAAGCGAGACCGAGCATTAGCGAATCAATGCCGAGGATGTCTTTGATCGATTGTATGATCGGAATACTGCCCCCTTCGCGGATCAACCTCGGCTCATCACCAAAACTGCGGTGCAGCGCCCGCTGAGCTGCCTTGCCGAAATTGGAGTGGGGATCCATGACGTAGGCGGGCCCGCTGTGACCGATCTCGACTTCAAGTCGACAGGAGTCGGGGAGCTGCGACTCGATATGGGAAGCCGCTAACTTCAGGATTTCAGCCGGATCCTGATCTGGCACCAGTCGAAAGCTCAACTTGGCGAATGCCTCTCGCGGGATCACCGTTTTGGAGCCTTCGCCTTGATACCCACCTCCTACGCCATTGACCTCAGCGGTTGGGCGGGCCCAGCGTTGCTCGAGGGCAGAGTAGCCGGTCTCTCCCCACAGCCCCGGCGCACCAGTCTCGTCGAGCGTTGCCTGATCGCCATCGGGCAGCGCCGCCCACATATCACGCTCCCACTGCTCGAGCGGAGCGACCCGGTCGT
>JBCCBR010000681.1:0-1739 GCA_039033935.1 Verrucomicrobiota bacterium | reverse complement strand
GAGGCACGCTGCACCGAGGTAGAAGCAGAGAATCGGAGTCTCGAAGCGGAGCTTCACACGGATCGTCTAGGCTGAGCGTCCTGCCCTGTTCCCCTCTCGATAGTGTTGAAATGAATCGAATCGTCAGCGACTGGAAACTTCTCGGGGAAGCGTATCCACAGCTGCTCTGGCTACTTGGGTTGCTTGGGTTCGGGACAGGTCTGGCGATTGCCTACTGTCTCTGGTATAAGTTCGCCAAAAGGCTGAGACTTGCTCGAGAGAGGCAGGGCGAGCTTCTCGCAAGATCTGAGGCAGAAGACAGGGCAGAACCCGATACCGCACCGATCCCGCCAACTGAGATCGACCCCGAGCTTGGCATTGTTTTCACCACCGCCCCCGCCAATCCAGACGACTTGACGGAATTGGATGGGATCGATCCTGATCTGGCGGCTGATCTGAATGCGGCCGGAGTCTATCAGAGATCCCAACTCGAAAACTTCGACCAAGCGCAACGCGAGGCGTTCGCCTATCGTTTCGGATTAGAGGAAATTGACTGGGATGGCTGGGGCTTCCCGGCAATCGCCGGCGACGAGACATCCGAGGCGCCAGCTTTCGACCAATCCTTTTCCGCAACCGACGACTACGAGCTCGACATTTCGCTGAACCCTTCGACCAGTGGTCCCAACGAAATTACGAAGGAAGATCCACCGGATCTCCCACTGACGATCTCAGAAACAGAGATCGATCACGGCAGCATCGCCGCACTCACGGCGAAGGAGGCCGACTACATCTACGAAGTGGAGATCGACCAAGGAAAAGCAACCGCCACGTCTCACTCTCCCGAGTGCGAGTCGGTCACCGGCTACTCTCCCGATGATTTCCAATCGGATAGCAATCTCTGGATAAACATGGTCGACGATGCAGACAAAGATCGGGTCGCGACGCACGCCTCGGAGACTCTCGCTGGCTACAGTGAAGCAACTATCAATCACCGTATCTGGACCAAAAACGGTGAGCTGCGATGGGTCCGCAACACACCCGTGATCGAGCGCGACGAAACGGGCGCTGTGATTGGCTACGTGGGTCTGGTCAAAGACATCACCGCAGAAAAGGAGAACTGATTCGCCGGCAGAGCATGGTTCCTACGTTTACTGGAAGCGATCAATTCTCGAAAGCTAATCGCCTTGGGTCGCCGGTAAGACTCTCAAATGGGAAGATCTAACTTCATCGCCAGAGTGGCGGCATACAGTGGCATCACCCCTTGGAGGCCAGTTGATTTTTCATCCCAGTCATCTTCATAAAGATCGGCGATTGCGAGACCGGCTCGACATTGCCCTCCGATCTGTTTCTCCCAGCTATGACTGTATTCGAGGCTAACCTGAGCCTCTAGTTGAGCGGAGAGTGTCTCCTCGTCGAGCGACTCGAGATCGCTGTAGGGCAATCGATGGACGGCTCGAAGATCACCCGACTCCTCGAGCGCCTCGTGATCGAAAAGATAGAAACTCGGATTCACGAACCCAGTCATGAGACGCCCGTTGGGCCTCAGCACCCGAGCGCACTCGCGCCAAACAGGATCAAGGTCCTCCACAAACACAGTCGAAACCGGATTAAAAATGATATCAAAGCTCTCGTCCGATAGGGCTGCAAGATTCCCCATGTGCCCCTGATAGCCTTGGCGAGGCCTTCGATGGCAGCCACGGTGCGTTCGAAATGGGCCAGTTCCCGCGCGGCCTCTTGCCGGATCAGCTGGCCAAGGGGGG
>JBCCBR010000680.1:0-1755 GCA_039033935.1 Verrucomicrobiota bacterium | reverse complement strand
GCCGAGTCGCATCGCCTCGATCACTGCGTTGGTCGAGGTCGCCAGCCCATTGAGAATGACCATCGCGTTCGGTTTCGCGAGACGCACCTTTTTCAAGAGGGTGAGGCCATCGAACGGCGTGCAATTGAACTCAGCAATGAGCAGATCGGCGTCGTTGCTGCGGAACAGATCGATCGCTTCTTCTGCGGACTGAGTTGTTGAGATTTCCAACGAGGGCGCCTCAAGATGGCGCTGAAGCCAATCGAGCGTCTCCGAATCGTTATCGACGATAACGATTCGCTGCAGGGTGGAGATTTCCATAAGGGGTTTGAGAACCAGACTACAAATGGTGGCCCGGCTGTCTACAAAGGATTTTTGACAAGACCAATATACCACTTCTCGACGAGAAGCATTCAACTTTAAGCAAGTCTAAATTGCTTGATCTCGCAGGTTGCGAGGAATTGCAATTCCGCCGCCGCTCTCGATGTTAGCAGGCCCTCCACTTTGAGATGAGATACCAGCCTATCGATCCAGCTTTGTTCGTGGAAAATCGTCAGAAACTCTGCGATCGCCTCCCCAAAGACAGCTTTGCGGTGCTCTACAGCGCCGACATTCCATGGCGAAGCGCTGATGGATCGACCCGATTTATTCAAAACAGCGATCTCTTTTACCTGACCGGTGTGGATCAGGAAGAAACGATTCTATTGCTCTGCCCCTCACACCCGGATCTGGGACTTCGCGAGATTCTCTTTGTCCGGGAGACGTCTGATCTGATCGCGATTTGGGAAGGCCACAAACTCACCAAGGACCAGGCAACGGCGAGATCGGGAATCGCCCGGATCGAGTGGACCGATCGCTTTGAAAGCGTCATTCGCCGGCTGACTCGCGATTACTCACATATTCTTCTGAATCACAACGAACACCCGCGGGCTGGCTCTCCGGTCGATTTCTCGATGGACGCTCGCCATCGGAGACGTTTTCAAGATCTCTATCCTCACCATCGGTTTGGGAGGCTGGCGCCGATCCTCCATGATCTCAGGGTCTCGAAATCTGAAATAGAGATCGATCTGCTACGAGAAGCCTGTCAAATCACGGAGGCAGGGTTCCGTCGGCTGCTTAAATTTGTGAATCCCGGCCGGCAAGAATATGAGATCGAGGCGGAGTTGATTCACGAATTCACGAGGCGGGGATCCCGCGGATTCGCCTACGAGCCCATCATTGCCTCAGGTCAGAATGCGAACGTGCTTCACTATCTCAGCAACGACCAAAAATGCGAAGATGGAGACTTGCTGCTGCTCGACGTGGCGGCTGAATACGCTGGCTACAACGCCGATCTGACTCGGACGATTCCGGTAAATGGGCAGTTCTCGCCACGGCAGCGGGAGGTCTACGAAGCGGTGCTGCGTATTTTCCGACTCTGCATTGATGAATTAGCGGTGCCGGGGAAACACATCAAAAACGAGTATCACCCGGAAGTCGCGCGCGCCTGCGAAGAGGAGCTGATCGGACTGGGGCTGCTCGACCGTGGAGAAGTCGAGGAAGAACGCCGCGACGAAGAAAAACCCGAAGAAATACGTCTCTATCGGAAATACTTCATGCACGGAGTCTCTCACAGTCTCGGAATCGATGTGCACGACGTGACTCCCGCTGCCGGCGTCTTTGTCGAGAACATGTGCGTCACTGTCGAGCCGGGAATCTACCTTGCTGAAGAAGGCTTTGGCGTGCGCCTCGAAAACGATATCATTATCCGCTCGGATGGTAATATTGACTTGATGG
>JBCCBR010000679.1:0-1764 GCA_039033935.1 Verrucomicrobiota bacterium | reverse complement strand
TATTATGATTGTTGATGATTTGCGCCATTCTCCGAGGGTTCATCAACTACTCGAGAGGCGATTCGAAAGTAATTCAAAAGCGATCGGAGTAGCGAATTGTTCCACGCAAAAATCGTCGTCTGGCGAACTCATGAAAACCAAGCCTGCGATTCTCAAGCTGGCTGAGTGGCCAAATCGAGCCTTTCCCCTCATCTTTGAGACCGCCGCGGGGCGCAAGCTGGTGACAGTTCTTGCGCGACACTCGGATGACAGCGGATCTTCCTACGAAGTACAGTTCCCTGATGGTCGCGAGGCATTCCTGAAGTCCGATTTGCTGGATCGATACTCGCAGTCTCGCGGCCTTCGCCTCAATCAATCGTGCTCTGCTGGGCAAGGCCGTGAAAAAATCGAGGACAGTCGTATCGAGCCTCGGTCATGCCCAGCTCGCAAGGCGCCAGGCTTGCTCAGGCACTGCGCGAATTGGTTCAGCCCGTCTTTTCTGCACCTCATCGTCTTAATCGCAACACTCGCGCTCTTTGTCTCAGCGAACCAGGCGATCGGATTGATCAGCAGAGATGGCGTTTGGTTGCCCTTCCTGGCGGTTTTCGTAGGTATTCTCGGGTCTGGCCTGGTTCACCAGCTCCACGAATTGCTCAGGAGGAAACCACTTCACTTAAATGGCTTCGATGGGCTGATGATGATGGCCGGACTTACCTTGGTCGCTTTGACGAATCCTGCCGTCTTCACTGTTTTCGCGCTCAGCATTCTTGGCGTCGGATCCTGTTTGATGGCATCTCGACGTTACGGATCCGTCCAGCCTCGTCTCCAGGCGGTAGAGCTCCCCCTGCTGGCGGCATCTCTTGGTGTCGCGGGGTTCAGCGCATGGATTACGGCACTTTTCTCGGGTGGCGAAGCAGGCGCGATCGTCGTCTCGCTGATGGCTGGGACTCATTCTCTGCTAATCGCGATCAGGAGTGAATGGCATTGGCAGCGGTTGCGTCTCGCTCGGATATAGTGTCCACTTGGGCATGGATCCCGCCTCTGTACGCGAGTTGAAGCAATCACTCGGCCCTACTCCTGAGCGTTACCAGCTCCGCGTCCAGCTTGAAACCCTTCGCGAGAAAACCACTAAAACGGGGAACCCATACTACCAACTGGAGTTCAGCGATGGAGAGGAGACTCTGGTGCTTCGGGTCTGGAACAACTCCCCGATGTTCCCCACTTGCGGTCAGTTACTGGAACACGGCTTTTATGAGCTAAGCGGTGACTTCGCACTTGGGAGCGATGGGCGCTCAATTGATAGCCACGAGTGGCAAGTGCGTGGTCTCAATGAGGCGGAAACCGAAGCTGTGCTCTCCGGATCGGCGCGTCTTCGCGAAAAGCAGGCCTTGGATTTCGATTTCATCGAAAGGTCAGTCAAAGAAATCGCTGATCCGAGACTAAAGGCAGTCGCGACCCTGTTTCTCGATCGATTCGGCGAACGGCTTCGACGGACTGCGGCGGCTCGCGATTATCACCACGCGAGACGGGGCGGACTGGTCGAACACGTTTCGCAGATGATGCGAACTGCCATTCAAATCTGCGAGGCTTACCCTAACCTGAATCGCGATCTTCTGGTCTGTGGAGTGCTGTTTCACGATGTCGGGAAGCTCTGGGAGAATGCCTATGTTCCACAAGGTTTCACGATGCCCTACACCGAAGTCAGTGAGTTGCTCGGCCACATCCCGATGGGCATGGAGGTGGTCAATCGGCTCTGGCGCGAAGCCGAAGAGGCGGCCAAAGAGG
>JBCCBR010000678.1:0-1775 GCA_039033935.1 Verrucomicrobiota bacterium | reverse complement strand
TTGAGGTGGTCTGACTCATAAGTCCCCGGAGCCGGTGGTTTCTCCCCAGAGTAAAGAAAGCACCGTTTGCGGTTTCTGATGTAGAGAAAACTGCGGCCTTCTGAAAAGCTCGGGTCATAATAGCCGGCACAGGCACCATGCAGTTCAATAAAACTGCCGTCGCCGAGCTCCAAGCGGTAGCAGCTCGTGCCCTCAAGGCCCTCGGATTTCCTTCTCTCAAATCCGTTCTCGCAGAGCAGATTGCCACGTGGGTGAATCACATCGCGTCCCCAGAAATACATCTGCTGCCCGAGAAGCTCAGTGAAGTCTCTCAACAACGCGCGCAACCGCGAAACCGCGATTGCCTCGACCGGGGTAGCCTCGCTTCGAGGCGGACGCCGCGAGAGCGCGTTGGGAGGGAACATCATCGCGCAGCGGTGGCGTATTCCTCGACCTCCGCCGGAGCGACCTCTTCCTCGCTCTCCACAGCGCAGGTACAATCCTGACAGCAAGAGAGATCCTCGATCATGAAGCCGCGCTCCCGCCACTGTTTAAGAGGCTCTTCCCACTCGTAGCCAAGCCGATCGGCAATGGTTCGCGCAATAATCCCGAAGCGCGCCCGAAATTTGTAAATGAAGCAGAATAGCGACTGACGATGCTCCAACATTGGGCCGCTGTAGAACAGATTTTCCATCTTCGACGACTCATCGGCCTCCTCGGAAAAGACCAGGTTCCCCGCCTCATCTTCGAAGAGCGACGCGACTGGACCGAGCCCACCATGGAAGCCTGTGCAGAGGATCGGTGGCGTCGAAATTTCAAACGGCTCCTCCTCATCGTCGATCAGGATGAAGTCGTCCCCGACCTTCGATACCTCGACGATATTGGCATTCTTGTAAAAGCGCACCGACCCCGGTGCGTTCTGGAGCACGTCCTTGAGCCGATCGAGCGTAAACGGGCTCAGGGCCCGGCTCGGGTCCGGACTATCCTGATGCCATGGCTCGCCTCGCGACAGCACATGAACCGATTTCCCGGCGCGGGCGAGATGGACTGCGGCGTCAATTCCACTTTCAAAGCCACCAATAATCGCGTGCTCGACTCCGGGCAGCTCACTCCAATCGGTCACCGCTGAGTTGTGGAGGCAGAGCTCGCTCCCTTTTATGTCAGCTCTCGGGAAAAAGAATTCGCCTGCTGCCCAGATGACGTGCTTCGCCTTGAGCGGCTCAGGACCCCCTTTCAGGACCAGTCCATCGGGCGATTTTGCGACGCCTGTGATCTCAATCCCAGTCTTCACCTCGAGCTGGTAATATTGGACCAGGGCCCGGAGATAGTTGGCATACTCACCGCCGGTGGGATGTTCAGAATGAAGAAAATCCGCCGGTGACGTGTGCGGTGTCACAGCATTGAGATCGGGCTGGGCAAAAGGGTTGGAGTGGAACGATGGGGAAATCATCCGCATCTGGGCTGGCCACGCATCAAACGAGGCACCAACGTCCCGGCTGTCGATCAGAGCGAGCTTCTCAATCCCGCATTGTTTGAGGGCAGCTGCACACCCGAGGCCTGCCGGACCAGCGCCGACGATGAGGACGTCGTAAACGCGAGCTGAGGGGTTGGATTCGACAAATTGAACCATAACTCAAAGTATTTGCGCTCCAGTTTAGTGCAAGTAATTTGCATTTCAAGAGCGGCATTCTCGCCCCGTTAGGATGCCATGCGTTGCCGCCTTCCAACAGCTATGAGCGCAACACGCAGCAGGTCTCAGACCAAGCTTCCGGTCACGGTCGTTTCGGGCTTTTTGG
>JBCCBR010000677.1:0-1776 GCA_039033935.1 Verrucomicrobiota bacterium | reverse complement strand
GTCCTCTCCTCAGCCTGACCAGTGAGACGCCTTACCCGGCAAAGACAATCCGCGAACTCGTGCTGCACCCCAGGTTTCTTGACCGGCGGTCGAAAGGATACGGAAGAATCTATTTCCACGCCACTGAGGATCCCCGCGAAATTGCCGAAGCTCATCTCCCCGAATACGACGGTGGACTTGGTCTCTCTCATGATGACGTGATTTACGAATTTCGAACCACCTCGCCCGTTGACAAAGAGTGGACTGGTTCGATGCGAGAGGTGATGCGGTTGCGTCAGCCAGGTCCCGAGCACAATTTCGGCGATCTCGCCTTTGACCTTGGAGGCAATCTTTTTGTCTCGACTGGAGACGGCGCGGCTCCCCCAGCGGAGATCGAAAGCGAAGAGCCGCCTTGCAGCCGAAATGCGGCATCGCTCACCAGTGTTTTCGGGAAGGTGCTTCGGATCGACCCGATCTCCAGCGGCAACGGCCACAGGGGCTACGCTACGCCCATGGACAACCCATTTTTCTACGTGGCCGAGGTTGCTCCTGAAATCTGGGCTTCAGGACTCCGCAGCCCCTACTCGCTCCACTTTGATCGGTATCAGGGTCGGCTCCTGATTCTCGACCGCATTCCCAGTCAGTCTGATTCGGATGATCGGATTGTCCTCCACCAGTCGATCCGTGGCGCCGAACATTTTGGGTGGGACTTGATCGATCTCGCCACCGGGAAGCGCACCAACCACGCATCGCTCGACGGGCTGATTACACCGCCACTTTCAGCGATTGAGCTACCAGATCTCTCAGACCGCACAAGTCCGGGGCACGATCTCGTGCTGTATCGAGGGGAGCGCTTCCCAGCTCTCACTGGGAAAATTTTGATCCGCGGCACTGATGGGTCTGTCTGGATTCACAGCACCGACCGAGCCGATTCTTCACTGGGCCGGGAATACCTTTCATTCGATCTCGACCCCGGTGTTTTTGTCTCAGGCCTCACCGCTGCTCCATCGGGAGAACTTGTCATCTGGACCTCTGACGGGGAAGTCTACGACCTCGTTAAACCCGATCGCGAAACCCGAAGCGACGGACGCTCAGGAGCGCAGCTCATCTGTCTCGTTTCCGATATTTAAAACTCAGCGCTCCCCGGAGTCCGCGGAAAGGGGATCACATCTCGAATGTTCGAGACCCCAGTGACGAACATCAGCAGCCGCTCAAACCCGAGTCCAAAGCCAGCGTGGGGGACCGTCCCAAAACGCCTCAGATCGAGATACCAGCTATACTCCGCCGGATCGAGATCATGCTCGGCGAGATTCGCTTCGAGGATTTCGAGCCGCTCCTCCCGCTGGCTGCCCCCGACAATCTCGCCAATCCCGGGGACAAGCAGATCCATCGCCGCGACGGTCTTGCCATCGTCATTTTTACGCATGTAAAAGGGCTTCACCTCACGCGGGTAGTTGTAGACGGTCGTGGGACATTTGAAATGCGACTCCGTCAAATATCGTTCGTGCTCAGATTGAAGATTGAGACCGTATTCGACCGGATATTCGAAACTCTCTCTGCTCGCCTTTAAGATCTCGACCGCTTCGGTGTAACTGACCCGAGCGAAAGGTTTGTCACGCACTTCTTCGAGTCGAGCGATCAGGCCCTTGTCGACGAAGCGATTAAAAAACTCGAGATCACTGCGGCACTCCTCCAGTGCAACTCCGACCAACGATTGGACCATTTCCTCAGCGAGACTCATGTCGCCCTCGAGGGCTACGGCAATCTGCCCGTTGAGGTTCTGTCTTTCAAAGCGAT
>JBCCBR010000676.1:0-1783 GCA_039033935.1 Verrucomicrobiota bacterium | reverse complement strand
CTTGCTCAATATCCAGAGGAGATCCGCTACCGGCTCCGACTTGATGTCGGTCCTGAGGTCGATTCGTCTAAAATCGAGGCGAACTTGAACGAGGGTTTATTGACCCTCCGGCTTCCTCTTCGTGAAGAATCGAAGCCACGCTCGATTGAGGTTCTGTAAAACGATTCACAAGCACCACTGCTGGAACGGCCACCCGGGAATCCTGGTGGCCGTTTTCTTTTTCTTCGATATCTTTAGGATGATGCGAGGACTCGTTTTTGCAGCAACCCTTCTCTTAACCTCTTCCACTGCTCATTCGGGACCGCCGGTGATCATGATTGATCCTGGCCATGGCGGGACGGCGGTGGCCGGTTCGCTCGCTGAACGCAGCAACAGCTCTCCCAACAACGCGACCTCACCGGGGGGATTCAAAGAAAAAGACCTCACCCTGGAATTCAGCAAAATACTTCAGGAAGAGATCATCGCGCTGGCGAACCGCACCCGTCAGCGAGTCGGTGTCGATCTGACCCGGAAAGACGATCGGAACCTCGATTTCCGACAACGTGCCGCGGCCTGCAATCACCCCGATACGGTTGCCGTCGTGAGCATTCATTTTAACGCAGGTGGCGGGGGAAAGGCCAAGGGAAGTCTCGCTCTAATCTCGGCTCCGAGTCGCAACCCGAACTACGATCTCGACAAGGCCTTCGGCGAGGGGCTTGCTGCCGCCTGCTCAGCAGGGGTCAGCCAATTTGTGTCTGGATCTCGCAGTCGCGGAACCATGACCGATGGCCATCTCCACGGTGGTCTCGGCTCCAATTTCTTTTTCCAGCTCGCTCGGCAGCAACATCTCCGCGATGTGCCGAAGTGTTTTTTGGAAGTCGAGTTTATCGATAATCCTGCGGTCGAAGCGGCTCTCTTGAGGGAGGGACGGATCGAAAAATTCCGGGCCATCGCCCAGCCAATCGCCGAATACCTCCTCGACTATGCGACGGGGACTGCGAGTGGTCAGTAGGATGTTGGATGTTGGGGGGCAGATCAGGGTGGCGATTGGATCGGGGCGTATAACAAAATCAGGCCCGGGCTTTGCGGAACAGCCGGGGACAGCCTGCCCTCCGTAGCCTTACGCGAAGGAGGGGCTATTCTCCGGGGGCGCAGCCAAAAGGAGCGCGGGCCTCTGGCCTGCAGCCACTTTGCGAGGCGCGGGTGAACGAGCATGCAACGCCACCCGCCCGCTCTCGACCTCCGTTCTCCGTTCTCCGTTCTCCGTTCTCGCGTGCGGACAGACCGGATCGCGTGTCTGGTCTCTTTGTCCCAAATATCGGAGATATCCCGGATGAGCTCTCTCGTCTCTTTTCTCCTTACTTTCAGCCTGCTCCTCGCGGTCCCTTCGCTGATGGCGCAGGACGGCCCCGGAAAGGCAAAGGCGAAACGTCCCAATCCGGCAATGGTGCCAGTCGAGGATATTCCGGGCTTGCCGCGAGTGCTCTTGATCGGTGATTCCATTTCGATTGGCTACACCCTCCCGACTCGGGAGGCTCTCGCCGGGATCGCCAATGTGCATCGACCGCGCGCCAATTGTGGTCCAACCACATCCGGTCTCGCAAACCTCGCAGAGTGGCTCAAAACCGGCGGAGAAGAGAAAAACTGGGACGTCATCCATTTCAACTGGGGGCTCCACGATCTCAAATACATGGGCCCGAATGGGGAAAATCTCGCCGATCCCGATGCAGCTGACAGCGCGCAACAAGTCCCACCCGACGAATACCGCGAAAATCTGGAGACCCTGGTGGGACAATTGCTCGAG
>JBCCBR010000675.1:0-1790 GCA_039033935.1 Verrucomicrobiota bacterium | reverse complement strand
TTTTGCAAAAGGGTAGCGGAGCGCCACGACGATTCCAAACTGATTTTTGTGTGGGAAGTAGATCGAGTGAATGCGGTGAAGTTGAAAGTCGTGTGGGCGTAGAGAGCTTTTTTCGGACAGTAGTTCTGAATCGGACGGCGGACGATTGAGGGCAATCATCCCTATCAGTTTGGGGACTTCCAGGCTGCGGAGGGACATCTGTCTTCCGCGTCGCCGCACGAGAGCGAATAGCTTGGGTCACTTGTTTCGACTGAGTTTGAAGCAATCTGGATTGCATGCCTGGCGACGATTTGCCATGATCGACTCACGTGCCGGGACCATTGCCTAGGCGGCAGATCTAACCCTGTTAGGTCGTGCATCTAACCCTGTTAGGTCGCGCACCTAACCCTGTTTAGTCGAAGACCTATCCCTGTATAGTCCAGCACCTAACCCTGTTGAATCGTGCATCCTGTGGTTTCAAAAACGCTGACTATTGTTGCGGTCGTGGCCCCGCTTTGCCTCGATGCGTCGGAAGATTGGCTGTCTTGGCGAGGTGAGGGAAATCGGGGGGTATCAGAAACCGCCGAGCCTCCGTTGACTTGGAGCGAGACGAGCAACATCGATTGGAAGGTGCCGATCGAGGGCGAAGGCACCTCGAGCCCGATTGTGGTGGGTGATCGGGTCTTCATCACCACTGCGCGAGACACGGGCGAGATTCATCCTGACCTGCCGCGACCGGAGGATCAACCGGAACGCGTTTTTGGAATTACTTTTCCGAACACGCACTATGAAATGATTCTGCTCTGCATCGATCGTGGGAGTGGGAAGACACTTTGGAGGAGAGTTGCGAAAACATTGATTCCACACGAGGGGCACCACCGCGATGCCAGCTTTGCCTCGGGCTCTCCGGTCAGTGATGGGGAAAATGTCTACTGCTGGTTTGGCTCAGCGGGGTGTTTTGCTTTTGACCTGGATGGGAATCTTCTCTGGGAACGAAACCTCGGGGAAGCGCGGATGGGCGCAAGTCTGGGGGAGGGGAGCTCGCCGGTGGTGCATCAGGGTAAAGTGGTGCTGGTTCGCGATCATGCCGGGCAGTCGAGGATTAGTGTGCTGGATGCGAACGACGGATCGATTCTCTGGCAGCGCGACCGAGACGAAGAGAACGCCTGGGCTACCCCTGTGATAGCGCAGTTTGGGGGCCGAACCCAGGTCATCACATCTGCGACCAACCGCGTCCGGGCCTACGATCTCGCGAGTGGAGAGGTCATCTGGCATGCAGGTGGCCTCACTCACAACTGCGCGCCGTGCCCGATCCTTGATGGAGAGATGGTCTATCTCATGAGTGGCTACCGCGGGCACGCCCTGCTTGCGATTCCGATCAGCGGGCAGGGTGACGTAACCGATCAGATTCAATGGCGCACAACCAAAGGGACCCCCTATGTGCCGTCGGCAATGCTGGTCGATGGCCGGCTGTTCTTCACCCGGTCAAATCAAGGGATTCTCAGTTGCCTCGCCGCTCGCACTGGAAAGCCAATAATCGAGCGGCAGCGAATCGAAGGGCTCGGTGATCTCTATGCGTCGCCAGTAGGTGCGGCCGGTCGCGTCTACCTGATCGGTCGCCGTGGCTCCGCCGTAGTGCTTTCTGACGGCGGCCCTCTCGATCAGCTTGCGACAAATCGATTGGCAGATCAATTCCACGCCTCCCCAGCCCTCTCCGGAGATCGCTTGCTCCTCCGCGGGATGCGATTTCTCTATTGCCTCCGGCAAGGTGGGACTTTCTCCAGCAATCCATCCGCGATCCAGTTATCGGG
>JBCCBR010000674.1:0-1791 GCA_039033935.1 Verrucomicrobiota bacterium | reverse complement strand
GCGAGGTGTAAAGCTTCGTCATCGCGGGGACGAGGGTAAAGCTCATCGTGATGACGACTCCGATGCCGAGGCAGATCACGACGGCGGGATAGATCATCCCCGATTTGAGTTTTTTGAGGATGCGGGAAGTCTTTTTCTGGCTATTCCCGATCCGCCGGAATACCTCGGGGAGTCGACCTGACTCCTCGCCAGCCTGAATCAGTGCGATGATGTCTGGGGAAAACACATCGGACCGTTTTCCCATGGCATCGCTGATTTTTTCCCCCTGTTGCAGGTCGCTGGCGACATCTGCGATGAGACCGCGGAACTTGGGTGACTTGACTCGATTCGCCTGGAGATGAAAGCTTTTGATGATCGGGATATTCCGGTCGAAGCACTTCGCGAGACCGTTGAAGAGCGCGACGCGATCGTCGAGGTTCTTACTACGGGTCGTCAGTCGCTGAATCGATTCATCGAGTCCTTTGATGTCGTTCACATCAGCAGTTTCGATCTGGGTCTTACCTGAGCCGACGAGAGCTTTCTCATCGGTCTGGGTATCGACGATGGTGATCGACTTTCGGCCAGTATGGACATTTGTTAGAGCGACTTTCTTGAGCATGACTAAACAGGGTTAGGTCAGGGAGTAAACAGGGTTAGGTCGGCATCGATCACGGGTTGTTCTTGAAATGATCGACGCGGGGTAGTGTCTCGGTCAGGGTGCTTTGGGCGCGAATGACTTCGACGCTAATCGTTCGCGTTGCGTCCTTGTCGCCGCCCGTCCACTGGGCAACTGCCGCGGCGTTAGTGCTGGTAGCGGGCGTTGGCTCGTAGGTCAGTGTGAGTGTCGTGGCAGGGACGGTGCCGACCCCGGGTACGGTGAGATCGCGCGACGAAAATGTCAGTGAGCTAACGAGGGGCTCGACTGGTAAGAGCGCCTCGATCTCGCCTGCGGGAACGCCGAGCTGGAAAAGCCGGGTCGCATTATCGAGATAGTTGATCGCTTTGACGGAGCGTTCGTTGATCTCTTCCTGAGTCACCATCGTGAGAGACATGGAGGCAGCGGCAGCGATCCCGATGAGGAGGATGCTGCTGGCGACCAGCGCCTCAATGAGCGTGTAGCCGGTCTGTCTTTTCTGCTCTGTAGGGAGGAGGTTCATGTTACTGACGGAAAGCCTCAATCCAGGCGTTGCGACTGAGGAGAGCCTCATATCCGGCTCGATCAAACTGCTGCTCCAGAGTTAAAGATCCGCTAGTGACCTCAATGCGACGATTGGCCCGAATACCACCGACGACGGTAACTCCGGCGACGGCAGAGGTGTCAAAGAGCGCTCCGGTATTCTCGAGCTCAAAGATGACGTGCCACGCGGGGAAGGGGGCTGGCGCATCGAATACGAACTCCGGGGTGTAGGTGCCGCTCCCCGCGATGCCGGTCGGAGTTGAAACCCCTAGGGCAATCCGCCGAAGGTTTTGCCCCTGGAAGTCTGCGCGGTCGAGGCTATCGCTCCCGGCGTTCGCGACAGCGATGACTCGCGGATCGAGGGCAGCGGCAGCGGACGCGGTGATGGCGTCGTTTTGCCCGAGAAGGATAAGATTCGAGGTGGATTCGAGCACGAGATGCGGCAGGGAGGGAGACTCAAGAAGAACCCGGACCGTCCCTTGCCCGTCGGATGCGACCCAGGTTCCATTCTCCCTATGAAGCTCGTCAGTGCGACTACCAATACGGGACGATCGCGAACCCATGAGGTGGGTAAGAGCATCATTTGGAATCGGAATGTGGGCTTCGTAGATTGCGTAGATTTGGTCTTCTGACAG
>JBCCBR010000673.1:0-1800 GCA_039033935.1 Verrucomicrobiota bacterium | reverse complement strand
TTCGAGACCAGGTAAAGCTTGACGAGTTGTTCGTAGACCTCCGGCTCACCGGGAAACTGGCGCAAGGCATTCTCGATGACCTCGACGGCTCGGTCCCGGCCTTCCAGTTCGTTCGAATAATAGGCGGCAAGGAACTCGGACAGAGCGATGTGCGCCCGGGGCTGGTCGGGGCTTTTCTCAAGACTGGTCTCAAGCACTGTCAGCGCTTCGTCCTGTCTCCCCGATTGGGCCAATAGGTAGGCAACTTTTCGAGCGAGGCGATACTCCTCAGGCAGCAAGGATAACACTTTGAGGTAGGCATCCGTCGCAGCGTCGGCCCGTCCCTGGAGTTCGTGGCGATGCCCGATCGCAAAGTGAGCGAGTGCGTCGCTGCGAGTCTTCCCGGTCTCATTGAGCAGCAAGTCTTCCTCCGGCGGGAAGAATTCACCGACATAGATCTGGGCAAAGTCGGATAGTTTCCGCTCCTGCTCAGCACCTAGGGGTAGACACCAAAAAAAGCCGCATCCGAGAAATGCGGCTCTCTGGAAAAGAACGGAGCGGAGAGAAACAATAAATTCGCTTCGCCGCTCCATCTTCATGTCGTTAAAATCAACGATCAGCTCTTGTAACGCAAACGCTTCTTATGGCGGTTAGCCTTCATGCGTTTTTTGCGCTTGTGCTTGTTGATCTTTGTCTTCCGCTTTTTCTTTAGAGTGCCCATGGCTTCGCAGCGCCCGATGGCGCGGGCGGGGATTCTAGATCACCCGATCACTTTATTCAAGGGGTATTCGATGATTCCTTCCGCCCCAGCTTCCTTGAGCTGGGGGATGAGTTCCCGGGCCTCAATCTCAGTGAGCACGGTTTCGATCGCGACCCAGCCTTCTTCGGCCAGCTTTGCGACGGTTGGTCTCCGCAGCGATGGGAGCAGACCGAGAATCGAATCGCGGCTCTCATCTTTCAGGTTCATTTTCAGACCAACCATATCCCGCGCGGTCAGCGCGCCCTGAAGCAGGGTCGAAAGGCGTTCGATTTTGGCTCGCTTCCACGGGTCCTGCCAGGATTCATGCTTGGCGACCAGTTGCGGGTAGCTTTCCATAAGGACATCGACAATGCGTAGATTGTTGGCACGCAGTGATGAACCGGTTTCGGTGATATCGACAATTGCGTCGACCAGCTCCGGCACTTTCACTTCGGTAGCGCCCCAGCTGAATTCGACTTCTGCGGTGACGCCGTTCTCTTCGAGGTATTTTTCGACGATACCAAGCGCCTCTGCGGCGATTCGCTTTCCTTCGAGATCCTTGACCGACTGAATCGGCGAATCGTTTGGCACCACCAGCACCCAGCGGGTCGGGTTGGAGGTGGCCCGCGAGTAGCGCAAATCGCAGACCTCGTGGATGTCGGCGCCGTTTTCAGCAATCCAATCTCTGCCGGTAATCCCGCAATCGAGGAAACCGTGATCGACATACCGTCCGATCTCCTGGGCGCGGATCAGTCGGACCTGGATCTCGGGATCATCAATACTGGGTCGATAGCTCCGCGAAGCGCCGGTGATGTTGTAGCCGGCTTTCTCAAAAAGATCGAGTGTCGGCTCGGAAAGGCTCCCCTTCGGCAGGCCGATTTTGAGGATCTGTTTGTTGTCTTCTGACATGGTCGCAGACCATTGGCATGAAAAGTCTGGCTGTCATGCGTCATTTTCATAGATGCCCTTCATATTCACGCGAAGATCACCAAGGTGCGCGGTAAAAAGCTGGCAACTGCAACAGGTGAGTGCCGGGTTGGGGGTAAAGTCGTTTCCAATGCCGAGCTTATGTTTATGTTGGC
>JBCCBR010000672.1:0-1805 GCA_039033935.1 Verrucomicrobiota bacterium | reverse complement strand
CTGATGTTCGTGGGCGGATTATTTATTTTCACCATCCGCCTTATGTAACAGAGGCGACCAAGTGGTATCAAGGTCAAACGTTAGCAGTGCGTTCTCAGATTCGTCGTGTATTGGATCCAGACATAGGTGAAGATACCTGGCTGTCGAGTATTCCAAGGAACAATGATACGAGGGTTGGGCTTTTCAATTCCCTCGCCATTGACGGTCGCGACCAATGCATCCTGATCGTTGAAATGAAAAAAGACTCGCCGATTCGTGTCCTGAGGAGAGACAAATCGAAACACTTGTCCCGGTTCTAGAGGAACCTGCAGAATAAGGTAAATGGTCCAGCCACCTTGCGGCTCTATCGAGATCGGGGCATGGCTCATCACGGCATCCTCAGGAAAGACAAGTGACCGGTAGACTCCCCTCAGCTTTGAAAAATCTCCCGGACCAAAGCGACCAAGGACCGGCAGCAATTCCCCGGTTTGGTCAGTGTAGTCCCGCTGAATCCACATCCGATCTTCGGGATTCTGTGGTGGGACCAGACTCAACCACCCCGCGACCAGATCACCCACTGCAGCCGACCGGACATAGTCCAATCCGCGCAGCCCGTAGCTGGCACCATATCTGAGAACAAGACCGTCAGACGCCGCTAAGGAGGGGACTCCGGTCATCGAATCTCGTTTCTGCAACTGCTCGCTCGGATAGGGCAGTGGCTGAGAAGGCTTCGCAATGACCGGCAGAGCTCCCACCGGCGGCGGTAATGCTGAGCCCGTCTCGGAATCGGAAGGAGCGGAGGGAGTCTGCCCCTCTACAGGCGCGGTCGGGCGAGGTTCGACCGGGGATACGACCGCCTGATCGTCTCCCCCATCACCGCTCAGAATCAAAATCAGACCGACGATCATGACAGCGGCAATCGCCGCACCGATACCGATGAGAAGCGGCTTGTTCGGACCGCCCGAAGAACTCGAACCCTGAGGCTGAGTCGATGGGCGCGAGGCCCCTGTCTTTCTCGTCGGCTGTTTTTTGGGCGCAGGGCGCTGAGGGCGAGTCGATTTCCCAGCCCCAGCTGACCTCTGCGGTTTCCTCGGCCCTTTTCCAGAGGACGGAGCCGGGCGAGTGACCCCGGTAGCCGGAGCTGCCGGGATGCGCTTCTTCGGCGCGGTTGGCTCTGCCGCTTTTGCGACTGCAATTTCATCCTCCTGCTGGGGTGGCGGAGTCACTGAGACCGGCTCGGAGACTGGGCCGAGCGCGTCGACTTCGCCCCAACCGGCAGGAATTTTTCCACGCCGCGCTTCCGCAAGCGCTTTGGCAGCTTCGCGAGCGGAAGCTGGCCGGTCGTCCGGCTGCCGCTGGATCAGCCGCATCAACCAGACTCCGAGCGCCTCGGGAAGATCTTTCCGGACCTCTTTGATGTGCTGGCAATGATTGCTGAGGTGATTGCTGGAGGTCTGGGCAGGGTTCGCCCCGGTGAAAGGTGCCTTTTGCGCGAGGCAAAAGTAGAGGACGCAGCCGAGCGAATAGAGGTCAGTACGCTGGTCGAGCGGATGAAGCTCAAGCTGCTCCGGTGCGATGTAGTCGATCGACCCGAGGAAAGAGCCGCTCTGATCGAGTGTTTGAAGCGAAGGTTGCTGGCTGAATTTGGCGAGGCCAAAATCGAGCATTTTGACGAGATACTTGCCCGAAGCCAGCTGAGTCAGCATGATGTTCCCTGGCTTGATATCGCGATGCAGCAGGCTGAGCTCCTGAGCAGCGACCAGCGGCTCGAGGCACTGCTCGGCGACGGCAGAACATTCAAGCGACAGACAATTGGAAGTGCAAAT
>JBCCBR010000671.1:0-1809 GCA_039033935.1 Verrucomicrobiota bacterium | reverse complement strand
TCCGCGCCCGCCTCGATCGCGAGCTGGCTCACGAACCGGACCTTGTCATAGGTCTGGAGCTCACCCGTTTCGAAAATCACTTTGAGATGGGCGTCCCCGCAGGCCTCTTTCACCGCGGTGATTTCGGACGAAACAGTTTCGTAGTCACCCTCCAGAAAAGTGCCCCGACTAATTACCATGTCGATCTCGGCGGCGCCTTCAGCAACTGCATCGCGGACGTCGTCGAGTCGAATCGAGAGCGGATACTGGCCGCTCGGGAAGCCTGTCGCGACCGATGCCACCGGTACGCCGCTGCCTTCGAGCTCGGCTACCGCTCGGGCGACTTGGTTGGGATAGACGCAGACCGCAGCGCAGGGTGGACTAGCAAATCGCTCTGCCATCGGGCGCTTCGCTTTCTGGCAGAGGTAGCGCACTTTCCCGGCAGAGTCGGCCCCCTCCAGCGTGGTGAGGTCCATCATTGAAACAGCTAGGCGGAGACCAGCGAGCTTGGCTTCGTTCTTGATTGATCGCTTCGTGAACTTGGCAGCGCGCTGATCGACACCGACTTGATCAACACTCGGCAAAGGATGCTTGAGGGAAAGTGGCATGGAGATTTTAACTCAGTCTGACGACGTCGCGGAGGACTCGCGTGTAGAGATAAATCAGACCGCGTAGCGAAAATCGAATCAATTCCTCGTTTTCTGCAGCCTTCAAAATGCCGTCTTCGATGTTTCGATCGATCTGGCTGCTGGCTTCCATGTCGAGAGCCTCGATCAGATCTGCCTCTTCACTCTCGATCAGATCCTCGTTTTCAATGGCAAAGCTGGAGAGAGAAACCTCGTGCGCTTCGTTTAAATGGTAGAATGAAGGACAGTCAGTGACTCTCCGGGCGATGATGTGTCTTGCTCCTCGCAGGGTGCTAGTGAAGGGCAGGTCAGTGGTGCGATACCAGGTTCCGGAGGTCGCTCGAGAAGTGAGCGAGAGGTAGCCCCAGGCTATGCCTTCCTGTTCCTGAAAGCCGATGGAAGCCTCGGTGCGAGAGTCGCTGTGGTAGAACAGCCTCACGAAATGTTCCATGCCGTCCCATTCTCGCCCGCGATCGGCGACGTGCTCGAATCCGAGCTCTTCGATTTCGTCTGTCAAATCGGCAAGCTGCGGGAAGCGAGCGCTGCCCGGTGGAGGTTGACTGTCGAAGGGGGCTTCGCGAGGCAGACGAATGCTGCGGACGCGGGTGAGGAGCTCGACCCAGGGCAGAAGAAACCAGAGGGCGACGCCTCCGACACCGGCGAGGTGGCTACCGGTCGAAAAATAAAATGCTAGGTAGGTGCCGACCAGAAAGCCGACCAGTCCCAACTTGCGCGGGATGGGGTGTCGAAAGGTGCGCAGCGCCCAGGCAAATACGAGGACGCCGACAACGATGAGAATCGAAACCATGAGGAGAGGAGAAGCCTAAGCGGATGCGCCCGCGCCGCAACTAACTCCTCTGCCAGAAGAACCTGTGCTATAGTCCATTCTTATGGGGTTGCTGCGCGATAAGGAGACCTACCATCCACTGAAATTTACGGTTGAGGAATACCTGGACGATGAAAAGAGCGCACCTGAGCGGCGCGAATACATTGGCGGGGAGGTTTTCGCGATGGCTGGAGCAAGCGAGGAGCATGAGAAAGTTGCCTTGAACGTCGCATCAGCCTTTCTCGCTCACCTTCGTGGGAGTGGTTGCAAGGTTTTCAAAGGCGACATGAAGCTGCGCTGCAAGCCTTCACTCGCGGAGACCTTTTATTACCCGGATGTCTTTGTGACCTGCTCTCCCAAAGATACAAACCCGATTTA
>JBCCBR010000670.1:0-1833 GCA_039033935.1 Verrucomicrobiota bacterium | reverse complement strand
CCTCCTGAACGAGTCCATCCCGAGCAGATTCCACCGCGCGACTATGTTTTCGTCGTCGATGTATCTGGTTCCATGAATGGGTTTCCGCTAAAAACGGCGAGATCTCTGATGAAAGACCTCGTTGGGAATCTCCACGAAAGTGACACCTTCAACATTCTCTTGTTCGCCGGTGGCAGTGAGGTGCTATCCCCCGATCCCATTCCGGCGACTCGTCAAAATCTTAGCGATGCTCTTCGCTGGCTCGACCGGGCCAAGGGCGGCGGAGGCACTGAGCTGCTCAGCGCACTTCATCGGGCCCTCAACTTACAGACCGCCGAGGGCACGTCCCGCTCGATCGTTGTGGTAACCGATGGCTATGTCAGTTTTGAACGCGAGGCCTTTGAGACTGTGACAGACAACCTTGGGCATGCCAACCTGTTCGCCTTTGGAATCGGTAGTTCCGTAAATCGCTATCTGATCGAGGGAATGGCTCGAGTCGGGCGAGGCGAACCGTTTATCGTGACGGAACCTAAGCACGCTTCTGAGCAAGCTGAGCTTTTCCGAGACTACATTTCAGCTCCAGTTCTGACCGATATCGACATCGATTTTGAGGGCTTCGAAGTGTATGACGTCGAACCGGCGACCTATCCAGACATTCTCGCTGATCGTCCTCTCACAGTCTTCGGAAAATGGAGAGGCAGGCCCCGTGGGCGCATCGATGTGAGTGGAGCGACCGGCACTGGACCTTTCGATAGCAGCACAATGGTCGATTCGAGCGAACTAAATAACTCTTCACTCCCCTATCTGTGGGCTCGTGATCGCATTGCTTCCTTATCCGACTTTGAAGGTCCTCGTTCGACCGATCAGGAGTTGAGACAACAGATCACGACGCTTGGCCTCACCTACAATTTGCTCACCGAGCATACTTCATTTGTCGCCGTCGACTCCATCGTCCGGACTGACCCGGGAGGAGCGATTGATTCAGTCAAACAGCCGCTCCCGCTGCCAGCCGGAGTCCCTGCATCCGCAGTCGGCGGAGGCACCACCCCGGCGCCAGGCCTTATCCCGCTTATCATCGCCGCTCTCTCGGCTTTGTTTGGAAGACGTTTTCTCAGCCGCCGGAAGGGAGAAGAGGGATCCTGAACATCTTGTCTAACGTCTCGCGAATGCAATGGACTCTCGCCGACACCTTCTGATCATCGCTTCGATCCTGTCGGCGATGTGGCCGACTTGGCTCTGGTACGGCGCTCGGATGACCGATGGCTCAGATGAGCCCTACGGGATACTCGCCCTGCTTGCTGGCGGGTTTCTACTCTGGCGCGACAGACACACCCTTGAGCCAACTCTGAAGAGAATGGTCATCGCGATCGGATTACTGTTAGTCACCTCGGTCTTCCATCATCTCTTGCCCAACCTCATTACTGGATTGGCAGCCGTCTTTATCTTAGCACTCGCGTGGGGTAATCCTTTTCGGAATCTGGGTATCTGGGCGCTTCTAGTCCTCGCCCTACCACTGATCGCGAGCCTGCAGTTTTATCTCGGCTACCCAATGCGATTGATTGCTGCTGTCTCAGCAGAAATGATACTGAATTGTTTCGGGCAGGAAATAGCGCGGAGTGGCACACTCCTGATGTGGCAGGGTAGCCAGGTGGGCGTTGATCCTCCCTGCAGCGGGATCGGAATGCTGTGGCTGGGCCTATTTCTTGCCGCTCTCCTCTGTGGTCTCAAGCGCTACCCCCCAAGCACCTTTCTGGTTGTCATGATAACCGCCATGGTAGCGATCGTCGCTGCCAACGCGATTCGGGTGACCTTGCTTTTCCTAAAAGAATCGGATCAGGTCAGTCTGCCGGACTG
>JBCCBR010000669.1:0-1851 GCA_039033935.1 Verrucomicrobiota bacterium | reverse complement strand
CGGAAGTTTCGATACCCGGCTCGTATCGGAAGACTTCGACGCTGGCCCAACCCTGATAGTCCGCTTCTTTCAACGCGGCAAAAATTGGATCGAACTCGACTTCACCCATGCCCGGTCCAAGGAGGTTCGGATCGTTGGCGTGGAAGTGGGCGGTCCACTCCTGACAATCGCGGATGATGTCAGGGATGGCTTTCTCTTCGTCGGACATGGCCTTCACATCGAGGTGGAGGCGGCAGTTCGGCGAATCGACCATTTGAGCAAGTTCAACGCCGCTGGCAGCGGTGTTGAGAAAATCTCCTTCGGCTCGGCCAAGTGGCTCAAGCGCGAGAGTCACGCCACAGTCTTCGAGCACTGGCATCGCTGACTTGATCGCTTCGGCGGCAAGGGTCATGCCTTGTTCGTGGCTGACGCCATCGAGCAGGTTTCGCTGCTGAGGCGAACCCAGAACCATGATTGAGCCATCGAGATCTCGGCAGAGTTTCGCGAGCTCTTTGAGGTAGTCCCCCGTGTGTTTGCGGACAGCATCATCCGGAGTCGTCAGATAAAACCCTTCGGTTTTGGCGAGCAGCCAATGTAGTCCGACACACTCCAAGCCAGCATCTTTGATCTGCTGCCGGACGGTCTCGCGTTGCTCAGCACTGACTTCAGTCGCACTCGGCGCGAGGGTGAAAGGAGCGACTTCGATGCCGGTATAGCCGACCTCGCGAGCATACTGAAAAGCCTTTTCGAAGGGCCAATCCTGAAACGTTTCGTTGCAGATCGCGTATTTCATCGGCTTGCCTCGCGAAGGCGGTTGGGGGGTTAGCGGCGACGACCGCTTGGACGTCGCTTGCGCAGTGGTTTTGGGTTTTCCTCCAGCAGCGCGGTGTAGTGATAGTTGAAATTGTCTAGCTTCCGTCGTTCGATTTTCTGATCGACGAAATGCTCGACGGCCGCCGCGTTCTCGAGCTCGTCGGCAGTCAGAATGGTGAAGGCGTCGCCTTCCATTTGGGCGCGGCCGGTACGGCCGATGCGGTGGACGTAATCTTCTGGATTCTCCGGGACACGATAGTTGATCACGTGGGTCACGCCGGAGATGTCGAGTCCTCGCGCCGCGATGTCGGTGGCAACAATGATGTTGAAGGTTCCGTCGCGGAAGCCTTGAAGGGCTTTCGTGCGATCACTCTGTCGGATGTCGGAATGGAGGGCGGTTGGCTTGGTGCCCTCGATTTCTTTAATGCGCACGAGAAGTGAATCCGCTTCCTTCTTGGTGCGGGTGAAAATCATCATGCTTTCGTAGCCGGTGCGAGTCACCAGCTCGAGCAGGAGTTCGTCGCGTTGATCCATGCCGACCGGGTAGAAGGCGTGACTGACGGTTTCTGCGGGTGTTCGGCGTCCTCCGATTTCGACTTCGGCAGGCTCTTTGAGAGCCCAGTTTGCGAGCGTCTCGATCGCACCCGGCATGGTCGCGGAAAAGAAAAGCGTCTGACGTCCGGCGGGGCAGCGGTCGATGATCTTTTTCACATCGGGGAGGAATCCCATGTCGAGCATGCGGTCGACTTCATCGAGGACGAGATACTGAATGTTGCTCAGGTCGAGATTGCCCTTCTCGATGTGGTCGAGAAGGCGGCCCGGAGTGGCGATGATGATGTCGGGCTTGCTCTCGAGCGCCTCGATCTGGTGGCCGTAACCGACTCCGCCGTGCAAAAGCATGACATTCAGCGGTTTGTAGTAGGAAAAGACGTTCATCTGGTCCTCAACCTGAGCGGCGAGCTCGCGGGTCGGTTCGAGGACGAGACACTGCGGCTTGATCGAGCGTCCCATCTTACAGACGATCGGGAGAGAAAAGGCGGCAGTCTTTCCGGTTCCGGT
>JBCCBR010000668.1:0-1856 GCA_039033935.1 Verrucomicrobiota bacterium | reverse complement strand
GCGGCTACAAGGAGCATTCGCATCGCCATGTAGCCGCATTTTCCCAAAATGGGGCCCGGCAAGACACGCCCATTCCCAAAAACCACCCCACGCTTTGGAAAAGCGCGGCTACGGATCTTCCTCTGGCTGTCCGCCTTTCAGGATGATCAACTCAGGCACATACAAATCACGATTGCTGGCCTGAAACTCAGCCTTAAGCCTCACCCGAAAGTCACTCAGATCGACCAGATGCCAGCGGAGGTAGCGCCAGTCGCCGGTGTTCCCATCGTGCTCGATCCCGATGAGCAAATGATGAGCGTCGTGCAACACCTTGCTGGTCTCCCGACGGGGGGTGAAGTAGAAAGTGCGAAGACTCGACTTCAGTGACCCCTGCTCAACCAGCTTCGGATCGAGATAGGCGGTCAGGCCAGATGCCTCGTGCCTGATCATGAGGTCTGGATAGCCAGCGCGCTGAAGATTCCCCTCGGCATTCCGTGGGTAGTCGCATGTCCATCCAGCCTCTGCCGTGATCGCCTCGCGCAGGGCTTCCTCGAAATGTGAGCTGACTTCGTTGATCCGCTTTTCCTGATTCGGTTCGGAATCGGTTTGATTGAATTTCACAAAAATCGAAGCCATCGCTGTCTCAATCACGCTGAGTAATTCAGCGGAGATTTGATCACTCGGGTCCACTGCGATGACTTGCCGATCGGTCGACTGCTCAATCAGACTCGCGAAGGGAACATCCTCGAAGGTTCCTCCTCCATCCATCACCGCCGAGAGCAGCCCCTCAACCGAGGGCTCGGTCTGCACGACTATCTGTTCGGTCGGCTCCTGACACCCGCATAAAAACACCGCGATGACCACCGCGCAAAGCACTCCCGGGAGATAGATGAGCCTTCTTTTCATGAAATGAGAATTGCTTGAAGTAGAGCATCGCGTCCAGACTCCGCCTCAGATTCGGAGCGTGCGTGGACCCGCCCCAAAACCTCGCCGGTGGAGACGGACTGGCCGATCTTCACCAAGTGATCAAACCCAACTGAGAAATCGATCTGGTCTTCCGCCCGATTTCGGCCCGCTCCCATCCGAACACTGGCTCGTCCGATCGTGTCCGCGTCGACCGCATTCACCTCGCCGGACCGGTCTGCCGTGACGTCCAAGACGATCGACGCCGGGCAAACTGCTTCAAAACGGTCGAGACAATCAGAGTCGCCACCCTGCCACTTCACCAATTCGCGAAAGCGCTCTAGTGCGCGTCCATTCCTCAGCCAACTCGCCAGAGTTTCTCTTTCCTCATCAACCACCGCCTCAGCGAGATCGAGCGTGATTTCGATGAGGTCGCGTGGTCCGTCTCCTCGCAAGACTTCCAGTGCCTCGCTCACTTCGAGTGCGTTTCCAACCGCTCGCCCGAGAGGTTCATCCATCGGATTATACCGAATCGCCGTCGACACCCCCATTTCCTCGGCGACGACTCGCATTCCTTCGCCAAGAGATTCTGCCTCGGGCCTTGTCTTCATGAAGGCCCCACTTCCAAACTTCACATCGAGCACCAGTCGGTCGAGTGACTCGGCCAGCTTCTTCGATAGGATTGAAGCGATGATCAAAGGCTCACTCGGAACCGTCGCTGTGACATCGCGCAGAGCGTAAAGCTTCTTGTCGGCCGGGCAGATCGAGGCAGTCTGCCCCATCATGACCACGCCGATTTCAGAAAGCTGGGCCATCGCTTCCTCCTGGCTCAGCCCGACTCGGAATCCCGGGATTGATAACAATCTGCGAACTATTTACACGAAAAAGCCAAAGTGCATCAATCCAAAGTCGCCTATCCACAAGATGCTTTCGGCAAAGATTTGAAGCAAATTGCAGAGTTGATTACTGCCGAT
>JBCCBR010000667.1:0-1863 GCA_039033935.1 Verrucomicrobiota bacterium | reverse complement strand
TCTCGACCTGACATCCGCAAGGTGACCATGTCGCCGGTCACTTCGATGATCTCTGCCTCAATTTCGCGCCCCTCCTGATTCGTCCAGGTGCGAATCTCTGCGCGCAGAGGCAGGGCGAAGGCCGCCAAAAGCAGCGTGAGACGGATTGCTGTCATCGCTGAGAGCTTATCGAACTCTTGCGTGACAAGCAAGGCCGCGCTCAAGCTATCCTGTCTCGCGAGAGTCAGGGGAGGGGAGTAGTTCATTCCATCCCTTGCGAATCACCAGCAATCGAAAAGCAACCAGACCAACGAGCACCACCGCAAAGTAGATCCACCAGGTCGAAACGGCTTCGGCAAAGATTTCGTGAGTCACCACATCGGGGTCTTCCGAGCCATCGAGCTCGCGCCCCTCACGGAGATAATAAGTTTGCTTGCCATAGAGCCAGGTGAGCAGGCCATACGAGAGATTCATCGATAAGCCCCGGAAGCTGAGGACGGTCGCTCGGTTCTCAGCATTGGTGACCCGATTGAGGTAATTCGACAAAAAGTAATGGAGCAGCCGCATGCCAATCCAAAGGGTCGGCAGGAACATCACCGACCAATACTGGATCGGAAAAGCGAGGCTGAGGACTCCGATAAACACAAGGATCGAAAGAAACCGAAAATTGAAACCAGGACCAAAACGCCGAATCAAATGCTCGCCTAGCATCGCCGCCAAAATACCTGCGGCAGAGCCAGCCACGCTGATGAGGCCAAGCTGAGCCGGCTCGTAACCGATGACTTCGAGCCAGATTGAACCAACGGTGTAAAAGAGCCTGATGATGCTGTCAAAAAAGAGACCGATCAGCAGAAGCATGAGCGCCGCCGGAGTCATCATGATCCAACGTCCAGCAGATAGCGTCCGACGGAAAGAATCTGCCAAGGCCTCGCCGAGCGAGCGCCCCTCTTGCTCCAAACCGGATGGGGGTTCTCGCATTTGCAGGGCGATGATGAGGACTCCGATCGCCATTCCCAGGGTCAGAGCGATTGGAAATTTGAGAGTCAGACTCTGGGACAAATCAGACTCTATCCCGACCCAACCGAGGGCACGATTCACGAAAGCGGGGTCATAGATCGCCGCTCCGATCAAGGTGACCAGGATGAAACCGATCGATTGCCACCGCATCAGTTTGCTGGTCAGTTGCGACCAAAGCTCATCTCTTCTCGATGGCGCCAGTGAGTCATAAGCGAGCGCTTCATCAGCTCCGCTTGCGGCCGCTTCGGCCGCTCCCGAAATGACCCGGTTGATCAGAAAGACGATGAAGAGCAAAGAGATCGCTGCCTCCCTAGTTTCCGCCGGGGCATCGAAAGCGACCGGCATTAGGAGCATCACCACCATTTCCAGGATCATGAGCAACGACGCTGCGATGATCAGCGGCAGCCTACCGACTTGATCTGCCAGCGCTCCGCTCGGCACCTCGAGCAACACGATCGAGAGGGCCCATGCCAGATTGAGCGTTGCGAACTGCTCCTGACTCAAACCGAAGTCAAGAAACATCAGCGCATAGACCGGGTAGTAGAAACGCGCGTTGAAGAAGACGCGAAAAAGCAGAAAGAGCTTCGGATTTCTGGCAAAGGCAGGATCCACCACTTCCTCATTGTCAGGAATTTCGGGACCTTCCAGATCGGGGTCAGGCTCGGGCATGGGACTGGCTCGAGACTGTGGCACGCATCGCCCAGACTCCGCAAGCGGCGATTGAGAGTAAGCGTCAAAACCAGCACCTCTTGAGGAGCCTGTCATAGATGTCATAGCATAGAGGCTATGTCATCTATGATCGAATCAGAAGATCGCGACGAGGCTAGCGAGATCCTCAAGATCGATAAGCTCGGCCGCGTCCACGTT
>JBCCBR010000666.1:0-1864 GCA_039033935.1 Verrucomicrobiota bacterium | reverse complement strand
TGCCCCATTGGATCCGTGGCGCCGTACTTCTGCCCGCCTTGGATCCCGCCTCCGGCGAGCATACAGGTGTAGCCTCGAGGATTGTGTCCTCGCCCGCCCATTCGATTGATCTTGGAGTCACGCCCAAACCACCGTTTTCGGAGGTGAACGGGTAAAACCAGGCGATGTCGGTGTCGGTAAAAGTCGGGATCTTGCTGAAAAAATACTGTCGATTTTCCGAACCGAGCTTGACCGGCACCGAGAATTTCGGATTTCCGTTGTCCTCGGCCTGAAGGTGAAAGGTCACGAGATAGGCCTGATATTTCTTCCCGGCTCCGAAGCTCGAGGTGCAACTGGTGATCACGACTGCAAAAGCGCAGGTCGCGACCAACATGGCAATCAAGACAAACCGACTCATGCCCTACAGTAGCAGAAAATCCGGCTGTTCCGCAAGTCCTCAGGCACTCGATCATAGCGAGTCACTCATGACCGCTACCGGAGAGGAATTCCGAAACATTTTTTGTTTGTCGGGAGAGGACGAAAACGCTACACGAACCCTACCCAGTCATGTTATGATTGCCGTCCCGGCAGGGTCTCGCGACTTGTTGTGGCCGGGAAATTTTACAGCACCATGTCAGAAGAAACCACCGAAACACAGGATCTCGTCGTCACTCAGACCGGTCTCCCCGCCAATTTGCGAAAGCTTTACCTCAAAGCTGAGAGCGCGATGGAGCTGCGTAATTGGGGCTACGCGGTCAGCCTTCTCCAAGCCATTCTTGTGAAGGAGCCAGCCTTTCTCGACGGTCGCAAGATGCTGCGCCTCGCCGCTCTTAAGGAAAAGGAGGGCAAAAAGGGAGTGAAGCTCGGTGGCGAGGCTCTCAAGGTGCTGAAAATGCAGGGGCAACTCAAAAAAGACCCGCTCGGGGTCATCGCTGCTCTCGAAAAAGATGTGCTCGCGAGCGACCCGCGTAATCCGCAGGGCAATGAACTGCTCTACGAAGCAAGTCTCGCGGCCGGGATGGGGTCGACCGGTGCCTTTGCGCTCCAGACCGTGATCGATGGTGATCCTGACAATGCCAAATTCCAGCATCGTCTCGGCGACTTTCACATGGAACGCGGAGAGTTTGGCAAAGCTTCCGAGATCTACGGGAAAATAGCCGAAAAAAACCGAGCTGATCTCGACGCCGGTAAAAAATACAAAGATGCCACGGCCCAGGCTTCGATGAAGCAGGGCGGCTGGGATCAGGAAGGCGACTGGCGCGACAAGCTCAAAGACAAGGACGCGGCCAAGTCACTTGAGAAAGAAGGTCGCGCCGCGATGACTCAGGACATGCTCCAGGAGCAGGCCGAGCGTCTTCTTGCCGAATATTCTGCCGACCAGAACAACCTTGATGTCGTCAAGCGTCTCGCTCGGACCTACGAAGACCTCGAAGATTTCCCGAGCGCTCTGCAATACTACGAGTGGGCGTTTCACCTCAGCCAGAATGACCCGGCTCTTGAGAAAAAGGTCGGTGCGATGCGCGATACCGTGAATAAGAGCTACCTCAAAGAGCTGCGCGATTTCATTGAGCAAAATCCTGGTCATCCCGATCTCGAGCAGGTCAAGGCTCAGCTTGCCGAAGCTGAAAAGACCCAAATCAATTCCCTCGTCGATGAGGCCCAAGCTCGAGTTGATCGCAATCCGACCGATAACGAGCTGCGCTACGAGCTCGGGTCGCACCTCTTCACCGCCGAGCGCTTCCGCGAAGCAATTCAGCACCTCCAGCAAGCCAAATCGAGCCCTAACTTACGCATCAAAGTCATGAACATGCTGGGCCAGTGCTACGATAAAATGGGCATGACCGATCTGGCCAAGAACCAGCTCGAGGAAGCCATCAAAGAGCTC
>JBCCBR010000665.1:0-1884 GCA_039033935.1 Verrucomicrobiota bacterium | reverse complement strand
GCGGTGGCGGTGATGTCATGGTAGAATCGAGTCGAAATATAAATTGGAAGGAGAATGGGCGGGAAAATTTCTACAAGCAATAATTTCCCAGTCAGATCTGAGAGCATCGAATTCTTGATTAGCTGCATGAAAATCGCAATGCCAAATGCGACCGGGGAGGTCTTCCGCTGGACTCCCAAGATTCGAGAGGAAGGTCTAAAGGAGTCTCGGGACAGTCCAAGGAAACGCATGATTCTTCCGATCCATCGTGACCAAAGTGCTCTCGTCCAGAGAATGGTTAATTTTTTGCAGCCCGGCACCTTTGTCCGCCCCCACTGTCACCCGCGAGAGTGGGCGAGCGAGACGATGCATGTCATCGAGGGGGCGCTTGGCTTTGTGATTTTCACCGAGACCGGGGAGATAGCCGAGGCGATGAGGCTCGGTAGCGGAGAGTGGGTCGACATCGAGGCGAAGGTTTGGCACGGCGTACTGGCCCTGGAGCCCGACACGATCATTCTCGAGGTGAAGCGAGGCCCCTACGACGACGAAGACAAGCAGTTCGCCGAGTGGGCTCCCGACGAATCTGATCCAGGCTCTGATGCCTATCGCGAAATACTAGAAGAGGCCGTCGCGTCATTGGCTACGGCAAGCGAGCCTAGCGTGAGAAAGCCCGGTTGAGCAGCTGGTTCACGATCTGGCGCTGGAGAGACTGAGTCTGAATCGCGTTGTGCCGCTGAATCGCCTCGATTTCCTGATGAGTAATCGGGGCCTGTCCCTGTTGCGACTGCAGATGGGTCTGCGGAAGCGCCGGATAACCGAAGGCACCGGGCACCGCCGTCTGCGGGATCGCGACAGCAGGCGGCGCGCTCTGATAGACTGGCGGTGCGGTCGGTTGAGCGTAGGGGGAGTTCGCGTATGGATGGATGTTCGGCTGCACGTGAGTCGTCGCATGCGGGATGATTGCTCCCTGCGGCTTTCCATCAATCGTCAGGGGCGCATTCGATCCGTAGAGATGTGGAACAATGGTGACCGGCTGGCTCGGAGCGACCGAAACCGGTGGGTGATGATAGGGCTGCGCCACTCGCGGACCGCCATACTGAGGAGTCACCACGATAGTCGGCCCTGAGGGGCCAGCGCTAACGATTGCCGGTCCGCTGACTGCTCCGGGGTAAGTGTTTTGGTGCGGAAGTGCGTGGGTCGTCCCAGGGACATACCCAGCCGGATGACGCAGCTGTTGCGCGAACGAAATCAACTGGGTCTGATTTTGGGCGATGCAATCCAGCTTGTGGTGAAGGCACTGGGTATCTCCGTGGATCTGCCAGAACCCGCGGCCTCCCTCGACCCCACTGACAAGGCCACAGAGATGTTGCTGCAACGTCGAAATCTGCAGCAGGGTTGGCTCGATCGTCGAGAGACAAGTGTGGGGATTAGAAACCGCGACTCTAGATGATTGAACCATCGCGGTCATTTGCCCGAGAGGGCCATGGAACATCTGGGTGAGACGCGAGTTGCCAAAGAGCGTCGTCGCGTCAGCACAGAGCCCGTTGATGTGGGTATCCTGCGATTGCAGAAGAGGCAGGAGTGCCGAGCGCTGCAGCACCTGACCCGAGGCGGGCAGGGCGATTGCGAGGGCGAGGATGGTCAAAGCGGATTTCATGGCAATTTAGGGGAAGTTCACCAGGGTAGACGGACAGGGGAGGACGCCTATTCAGAAAATGAGAAACCGCTTCGAGGCGGGGGAGAGTGGTCTGCCCCTACATTCGTCAGCGAACCGCACGGGTGTAGTTGCCGTCGAGACCGATGCGGAGCCCAATTTCGTCTCGGCCTTTTGTTTTGGCCGGGAATGACTTGTTCCACATGATCTCCCAGTAGCGTTTTCCGCCCATCAACCCATCTTTCTTGTAG
>JBCCBR010000664.1:0-1887 GCA_039033935.1 Verrucomicrobiota bacterium | reverse complement strand
GGTTCACGAGCGGCTGCATCATACTTTTCCGACCACCCCTCATGAGTCCGATGCGACCATGCACCGGCTCGAAATGCCCTCCTTCACCTCCACCGTCGAGAAATGACCCGCCTCCTCCTTTCGTTTCTTCTGGGATTCGCAATTGGCTCCATCTCCGCTGCAGAGTGGCCGCGATTTAGAGGGCCAAATGGCTCGGGCTTGAATCGGGGCGCGGTGCTTCCGTCAGATTTGAATGAGGCAGAACTCGTCTTCGAGATTGAGGTAGCCGGGATCGGTCACGGCTCCCCGGTGATCTGGGGCGACCATCTCTACCTGCTTACTGCGATTGCCGAAGAGCAAAGCGAAGCCCCCGAAACTGGGAAATCGAAGAAGGCAAAGGGCAAAGGTAAATCCCAGCCCGTCAGCTACGGTTGGGCGACCCAGTGTTTCGATCGAGAGAGCGGAGAACTGATTTGGGAAAAACGATTTCCACCCGACCGTTTCAAAGGGCATCGATTCAACAGCCCTGCTTCATCAACCGCAGCGGTTGATGAGGAGCGGATCGTCTTTGCCTGGGGCACTGCCGAGGCCTTGACTCTGGTTTCATTGGACCACGATGGTGCTCTCCAGTGGCACAAGACTTTCGACGGAGTGGTCGGAGGCCATGGGTTCGGCGGAAGCCCGATCCTTTACGAAGGGCTCGTCATCCTCAACAACGATCAGGAAAAGCAGAACGGAAACCTCTTCGCGCTCGACGCTGCCTCGGGTGAGATTGCCTGGACAGTGGAACGTCGCAGCGAGCGGATCTCCTACTCGGTTCCCTGCGTTTACGATCCGGGTGATGGCGCGGTGCTGGTCTTCACCAATTGGCAACATGGGTTCACTGCGATTGATCCTGAAGACGGCTCGGTAGTGGACGACCTTTCGGTCTTCAATACAGATACCAATGAGCGTGCCATCAGCTCTCCGATCGTGGCAGGCGATCTCGTGATTGGGACTTGTGGATTCACTGCCAACCCGAAGCACTGCGTCGCGATGCGATTGGTCGACCGCAAGTGGACCGAGGTCTGGCGCATCGAGCGCAATGTCCCGCACATCCCCGGAGTCCTCGCGGTCGGTGAGCGCGTCTTTCTGGTCGATGATAGTGGCATCCTGACAATCGTAGAACGCGCCACTGGTAAGGAGCTCGATCGCGCTCGGATTCCCGATGTCGAGGGGGTCATCTACGGGTCTCCGGTGAGCGACGGTCGTCACCTCTACTTTGCCGATGAAAGCGGCAACCTTCACGTCCTCGCGGTGGCTGACGAGCTTTCCCCTGTCTCACGATATTCGCTCGGAGAAACCATCCGGACGACCCCTGCAATCGTCGAGGGGACTCTTTACATCCGCAGCGAGACAAAGCTCTCGGCTTTTCGGGCGGCCGAATAATTGCCGACACGATTGATGAGCCAGCTTCTCAAAACCGACGTCGGACGAGTCCGGGTATCATCGATTCTCGATGGCATCTCCTACCTCGTCCTGCTCGGGATCGCGATGCCACTGAAATATTTCGCCGACCTGCCCGTCGCCGTTCGGATTGTCGGCTCGATTCACGGAGCGCTCTGGATTCTGCTATGCCTCGCGCTGCTGATTGCGCTTCTGCGCAAGCGGCTCAGCTTTGTTTGGTGCGTGATCGTTTTTGTGGCCGCGTTAGTCCCGGCGGCTCCCTTTTTTCTCGACAGAGGTCTGAAGCGATTCGATCAGCAAGAGCAGCCTGCGAGCTCTGATTCAACAGATAGAATGAGAAGGAATTGAGGCCGCGCCATGAAATGGCAATGCTACCTTCTCAATCTATGAAAAAAGAAAAAAACAACACCACACAAATCACAATCGGCGTCGACCTCGGTGATACTCAACACCGTTACCACG
>JBCCBR010000663.1:0-1890 GCA_039033935.1 Verrucomicrobiota bacterium | reverse complement strand
CGCGGCGGGCTCGAATTGCTTGATAGCGCCGGGGAAAATATTGGTTATGTGGTCAGGACTTTGCCCGAGGCGAGCAACGTGATTGGTTACTCGGGCCCGACGGATTCCCTGCTTGTGTTTGATGAGAATGACGAAGTTGTCGGACTTTCGATTCGGCGCAGCTACGACACCCCGAGCCACGTCGAAGACGTCCAGATCGATTACCTCTTCATGAAAACCTTCAACGGCAAGTCATGGGAAGAGATATCAGCAATTGAGGATTTGAGAGAGGCGAAAATCTGGGCTGTCTCTGGGGCGAGCCGGACCAGCGAAGCAGTCGCCAACGGCGTCATTACGAGGCTCGCAGCCGCTGACGGGCGCGAAGTGAAGCGGGCGTTCCAATTTGGCTGGCGGGATGCCCTTTTGCTCTGTTTTTGGGGTGGGGGCTGTGCCTTCGCATTTGTGCGATCAAAACGTCTACAAAAGTGGCGTGGCCTTTTCTTTATTCTGACGATTGGCGGAGTTGGGATCTGGCTCGGCGATCTCATCGCGCAATCATTGGTCATCGGTTGGATCGAGACACGGATTCCCTGGGAGGCGACGCCCGGTCTCGTCGTCCTTGTGTTGGGTGCGTTTGTGGTGCCATGGTTCAGTCGGCAGCCGGTCTACTGTCAGTTTGTCTGTCCCCATGGGAACCTCCAGCGCCTCATCGTGAAGTGGACCCCGTCGAAATGGAAACGCTCGTTAAACGACGATGGAAAGTGGGTAGCTCGCTTTGCCCCACCCATGTTGCTCGCGGTCGTTTTGATCGTCTCGTTCAAACAACTCGATTTCGATCTCGCTGGGATTGAGCCTTTCGACGCCTACCTGCTCACCTCGGCGGGGACTGCCACGATTGTGATCGCAGTGGTCGGTCTTCTCCTCTCATTCGTTTTCCCGATGGCTTACTGCCGATTCGGTTGTCCGACCGGATGGCTTCTCGAATTCATCCGGCGTCGGGGCGGGAAAGACCGCTTTAGTTGGCGCGACGCGGTCGGATGCGGATTGCTCCTGCTGGCGCTGACACTGCACCAGTGGCCAATCGTTGCCGCATGAAGTCACTCTCGCCACGTTCGCTCGCGATCCGATTCCTTGGGATCAGTTTCATCATCTTTGCCGGTTGGTGGATCCTCGCTCAGCCTATCGCTGAGGCGCGGTTGCAACGGGAGGTCAAGGCGACCCTCTTCGCGGTACAGCAGGGACTGCAAAACTATCATGTCGCCGAAGAGCTTTATCCGGTTCAAGCGATGTCGGGGTATGACTTGGTGCGTCAGCTTCAGCAGCGGGAATTCCTTTCGACGCCACTCCGCAATCCCTGGACGGGTGAGGAGTGGACTGATCGAGAGCAACCAGATTGGCTGCTTTACGAGACCGATCAATTCGCCGAAACTTACCGCCTGGTCGCTTTCTGGCCTGATACTGAGAAAGTCCAGTACGAGCTCGACTCGGTTGAAAATCCCTCACTCGAGTAGGCCTACCGCATGGACACGATCGAATACAACCGCAACGCATGGAACCTGCAGTCGGACGAAGGCTGCCGCTGGTCGACTCCGTTTTCCGACGACATTATTGAAAAGGCCAAGTGCGGCGACTGGAGTGTTATCCTCACCCCAAACCACTCAGTCCCGAAAAGCTGGTTTCCGTCAGGAGGTGACTTGGCTGGGGTCGAGGTGCTGGCTCTTGCGAGTGGGGGCGGTCAACAGGTGCCGGTGCTGGCAGCGGCGGGTGCTGATGTCACATCGTGGGACAATTCTGATGTGCAGCTGCAAAAAGATGCAGACACCTGCGCGGCGCACGGTCTCAAGGTTCGAACCTATCAGGGGCACATGGGGAATCTTGCAGCCCTATCGGACGAGAGCTTTGATATCATTT
>JBCCBR010000662.1:0-1897 GCA_039033935.1 Verrucomicrobiota bacterium | reverse complement strand
TCCCGCAGCAAAGCTGCACTCCGCGATAACGGTGATTGACCCCTACCGCCGCGAATACGACGATTTGAGCATGTCTGAAAGCGAAAAATCTCCTCTCTCAACACGGCGCACTGCAATCAAAACAACCGCAGGTGCCTCTGTCCTCGCTGGGGTGGCGGTCCCTCACGTTCATGCCCAGGTCAATGAAGAGGTAAAACTCAGCCTCGTCGGTGCAGGTGGTCGCGGCACTGGAGCGGTTCGCAACGCACTGAACGTCTCGGGAGCGCTTGGTCCTCTCAAGCTGCACGCGATGGCCGATGTGTTTGAAGACAAGCTCAAACGCAGCCACGAAACCTTAGTGAAACAGCCGGACGTCGGCGACAAAATTGACGTCCCGGCAGAGCGACAGTTCGTCGGCTTCGATGGCTATCGCCAGGCGATGGACGCTCTCGATCCTGGAGATATTGTCATCCTGACGACTCCGTGTGCGTTTCGCTGGCCCATGTTTGACTACGCCGTCGAGCGAGGGCTCCACGTGTTCATGGAAAAGCCGCTCCTGGCAGACGGCTTTACGGGCCGGAAACTTCTCGAGACCAACGTCCGCGCCAAAGAGAAGGGTCTCAAAGTCGGCGTGGGTCTGATGTGCCGCCACTGCAACTCGCGAAACGAACTTCTCAAGCGAGTGCAGGATGGGATGATCGGAGACATCACCTTCATGCGCTCTTATCGGATGCAGGGACCGATCGGGTCCTGCTTCACCCAGGTGAACGACACCGAAATGAGCGAGCTGATGTATCAGATCCGCAACTTCCACAGCTTCCTCTGGCTCAGTGGAGGCGCATTCAGCGACTTCAACATCCACGGCATCGATGAGATGTGCATGATCAAACAAGCCTTCCCGATTTCGGCGAAGGCAGTTGGCGGGCGCCACTACAAGCAGATCGAAATCAATGGAGAGATGGTCGACGCCGTGGACCAGAACTTCGACAGCTACGGAGTGGAATACACCTTCGCCGACGGCACCAAAGCCCTCTTCGACGGTCGCAACATGTCTGGCACCAATCAGGAATTCGCCGCCTACGCCCATGGAACCAAAGGCTCGGCAGTGATCTCGACATCGGGCCACGTTCCAGCCCGCTCCCGCATTTACAAAGATCAGAATATCGACCTGAACTGGCGCGCCACGCCCGACAATCTCGCGTGGGCATTCCCGTCGGGTCCTCGTGGCTCATCGCTGGAGGGGAATCCCTACGACATCGAGTGGGAAAAGCTGATCGCGGCGATCCGCAACAACACGGAATTCAACGAAGTCGAGCGCGGCGTCCAAGCCAGTATTGTCACCTCGATGGGCCGGATGGCCGCCCATACCGGCCAGGAGATTTCCTACGATGAAATGCTCAACTGCGCCCACGTCATGGCACCGGGAGTTGAGAATCTGACAATGGATTCGGACTCCCCGCTGATGCCAGACAGCGAGGGCCGCTACCCGATTCCACAGCCCGGAATCCTGAAGGATCGCGAGTATCAATACGAGGACCAACCCGCTGAGGCTTAGCGTTGAAGCGCTGCCTGCTGAAGCTCAATCGCTGAATTCAGGAACCGAGAGTCCCTTCAGGTGAGACCTCCGAAGCCCGCTTCGGAGTGATGCCGCTGGTAGCGACAGTGCAGTCGGGAGGATTGGCTCCCGAGGCCTCTTAATTATTCGTGAGCTCGTCGGACTCGGCCTCTTTCACTTGGATGTGTTTGAGATTCCAGATCAGGTCGGCGAAGCGATCCCCAAATCTCACTGCAACGCCAAGACCGTCGGATCGCTCAAACTCCTCCCAACTCGCGACCTCAATGACATCATCTCGTCGAGTGCGGAAATGAGCGGTCGGATCCAACTGCTTCGGCAAGACCAGATTGGTTTTGTCGATCC
>JBCCBR010000661.1:0-1908 GCA_039033935.1 Verrucomicrobiota bacterium | reverse complement strand
CTTCAATTGGGTCACGGAAACGGGTCCTGACTATGGGCAGGCAAGGATTGGTCTGCGGCTTCCTTTCTAACGCGGATGTAGCGGCTCAATTTCTGTTGCGAGCCTTCTCCGGTTAGGCGAATCGGGAGCCCAGCGATTATAATCGCTGCAAACATATCGAGGGAAAACACCCGGCGGTTACTGTGAAGTCGGGAGTTCTACGCCTTCCATCCTCTTCTTTTAGCTGCTAGATTAGCTGCATGAGTACGGTGACGGAGATCGAGAAAGCAATCGAAATGCTCGACCCGGGCGAGGTCGATCGCGTCGCAGAATGGCTCCAGGCTCATCGCAGACGGATAGCGGAAAACCGCGAGGGGGCCAAAAGAGAAGCAATCCTCGCGACCGCAGGCAGCCTGAGCGGCGAAGAAGGCGCGGACTTCGCGAAAGCCGTCGAAGATGCGGGGAGCGGAGTAGGTTCCTAAATGCTGCTCTCGCGCAGATGCGTCTCGAAGCTTGCCGACAGCGATTGGGATTTCTGAGACTCTCTCAGGATGTTCCCGACTCGCGATCGCCTGATCGGCCCTCTTCTTAGATGGGCCGCTGCAGTCGTGTTGTCTTCTTGGATCGCCAGTGCTGAGGCGGAGGAATCGGAAATCGGTTCGGCCCAGGCGGCTGCTGTCCGCGAGGGCTTTTCGGGTCGGGGAGCACTTGCTGACGGATCAGAGCCTACTCCGCACCTAAAGGCGCTGGGCGATTTCAACGTTCGGGACGGCTTTGCGGTTGATCTTGTCGCGGCTGAGCCTGATGTCGAACAACCTCTCTCACTGACCTGGGATTCGGCAGGTCGGATGTGGGTGGTGCTCTATCGGCAGTATCAGTTTCCGGCCGGGCTGAAGATCGTTGAGTACGACAATCATCTACGCGCGGTTTTTGATCGGATTCCCGAGCCGCCGCCGCAAGGTCCGGTCGGCGAAGACATCATCCGCGTATTTGAAGACAGCGACGGAGATGGAATTTACGACCGATCTTTCGACTCTATCACGGGGCTCAATATTGCAACGTCGGTGGCGATTGGCGCGCGAGGGATCTGGGTTGCCAATCCTCCTTACCTGCTGCGCTACCCGGATGAAAATGGCGACGCCTTGCCGGATGGTGATCCCGAGGTTCACCTCTCTGGCTTTGGAATCGAGGATACCCACGCGGTGATGAACAGTCTCGAGTGGGGCCACGACGGCTGGCTTTACGGAGTCAACGGAAGCACCACGACTGGCGAAGTGGTCTGTCCGAGACGGGGCGAAACGATCGCCTGGGAGGGGCAGATGGTGTGGCGTTACCATCCGGAGTATCGGCAATTCGAGATCTTTGCCGAAGGAGGAGGGAATACTTTTTCGCTCGAGATTACTGATGAGGGAGAGGTCTTTTCGGGCACCAACAATGGAAAGACCCGCGGCATGCACTACGCCCCGCTTAGCTATGGGAAAAAGTCGTGGGGCAAACATGGGCCCCTGACTAATCCATTCGCCTTCGGTTACTTTCATCACATGGGACACGATGGCGACACCCGCCGATTCGCCCAGGCTTTTGCAATTTACGAGTCGTCGCTTTTTGATGAAAGCTGGCAGGGGAAAATCATTGCACCGAATTCGCTCCACAATCTCGTCTGGGTCAGTCGGCTCGAGCAAGTTGGCTCAACTTTTCAGACGATTGACGAGGCACCGCTTCTGGAAACCGAAGATCGTTGGTTCCGCCCGGTTGACTGCGAGGTCGGGCCCGATGGGGCGGTCTATCTTGCGGATTGGTATGACTCTCGGCTCAGCCATGTCAGACCGATCGATGACTGGCATAAGTCGAGTGGTCGTATCTATCGAATCCGACCGGTCGGGAGTGAACCTGTCTATCGCGAAGGAGACTTGCGGCAGCGGGACTCGG
>JBCCBR010000660.1:0-1915 GCA_039033935.1 Verrucomicrobiota bacterium | reverse complement strand
GTGCTTGGCGCCAACAACACGGTGCGAGTCGCCCTCATCAGCTGTGGGGGACGTGCTGCATCACTTGCGGATCAGTTTGCGAAAGCGAAAGATTGCGCGATCACCGCAATCTGCGATCCCGATACGGCTCAGATGGATTCGATCGTCGCGAAGATGCAGAAGAAAGACGTGGATCTGAGCAAGGCTCATCGCGAGCAGGATTATCGTAAAATCCTCGAGCGCGACGACGTCGATGCGGTGGTGATCAGCTCACCAAACCATTGGCATTCGCTTCAATCGATCGAATCGATGGCGGCTGGGAAAGACGTCTACGTCGAAAAGCCGGTCAGCCACAGCATTTGGGAGGGCAAACAGCTCGTCGCAGCTGAGGAGAAGTATGGACGCATCATTGCTGGTGGATTCCAGAATCGCTCGGATCCCGGGCCTCAAGACGGCATTCAGTTTGTCCAGGAGGGCAACATCGGCAAGATCCAGTCGGTCCATGCGGTCTGCATGCGGAATCGCTCTTCGATTGGCGAAAAGCTGAAGTCTCCGCTGACACCTCCAGACACCGTCGATTACGATCTTTGGCTGGGGCCTTGTCAGGATGAGCCGATGCACCGACCCAAGTTTCACTATGACTGGCACTGGTTTTGGAACACCGGCAACGGCGACGTTGGCAACCAGGCGCCGCACGAAATCGACATGGCATGCTGGGTCCTTGGAGATCCCGCTCTTCCGAAGCAGGTTCAAGGCTTCGGGGAACGCTTTGGATGGGACGATGCGGGAGAAACCCCGAATATGCTCTCAACCTGGTATGAGCAGGCCGGAGTGCCCTGCATCATCGAAGTCAACGACATGTGGGTCACTCCCGAGCGAAACGTGCCATCGGTCCGCAACAGCATTCGGGTTGGTATCGTCGTGAAATGCGAGGGCGGGGAGCTGCGCGGTGGTCGCGGAGGCACCTACGTCGTCGGCGAAGATGGCAAGACGAAGACTCACAAATTCCCCGGAGACGGTGGAAAGGCCCACCAGGAAAACTTCCTCGCCGCGGTGCGTTCTCGCTCTGCTGAAGGGCTGCGTTCCAAGCTTTCGGAAGCGGAGCGCTCATCAGCTGTCGCTCATTTAGCCAACGTTTCCTATCTCTCAGGAGCTTCGGCAGGACAGGAATCGGTGAAGGAGGCAATCGGCGACAATGAAATGCTGCAGACGATTTTCGGAGAGCAGTCGAATCAGTTGGCGGCCTGGGGGATTTCGGATCCGGTTTATCGACTCGGTCGGAAAATTGAGGTCGATCCTGCCACCGCTGAGGTGACCACTGAGGGCGCCGACCAGCGCCAAATCAAGCGAGACTATCGTGAGCCATTCGTGGTGCCAGAGCTGGCCTGACGAGCAGCCAGTATGAGCTTCGGGGATCTGCTTTTGGGTGGGTCCCTGCTTACCTCGCGTGATTTGGATCAGGCTCGGACGGGATCGTGACTGGGCTTCTCGATTCGGGCGTAGATCCCGCGAATGGTCGACCGAGGACGGATCGACCCTACCTTTACAATTCGGTAGGGAACTGCGTCCCCGCAGGTCCATTTTCTCTGGCGTGCTCAAATTGCGGCCTGCCTGCATTCGCGCATTGATCCCTCGATTTGGCGATGCACCCCGCGAACGGTCGACCGAGGACGGTCAACCCTACCTGTGCAACACGGTAGGGAACTGCGTCCTCGCAGGTCCATTGATCTGGCTTGCTCAAATCGAGGCCTGCCTGAAATCGTTAATCAATCCGTAGATTTGGCGATGCACCCCGCGAATGGTCGACCGAGGACGGTCAACCCTACCTGTGCGATCCGGTAGGGAACTGCGTCCTCCCCCAATGGAAAATCACCTACCACCGCCAAAAGACTACGACAGTTTTTTGAAGACGTTATCCCTGAAAACATTGATGACC
>JBCCBR010000659.1:0-1934 GCA_039033935.1 Verrucomicrobiota bacterium | reverse complement strand
GAAGAGCTGGTATTTCATTTTGGGTTTTTGGTTGGAAGCAAGTCCCAGGGGGTGAATCTGGCCCTGTAGCAACTACGATTCAACAGCAAAACACTTGCAGGCACGTTTGAGGCGACGCCGATTGCAAGGAACCGCAAATCGAATTAAGCTCGCCACTTTTCCCAACCGCAAATGAGCCTCCGGCCTTCTCCTTCTAAAGACTTTGTCCGCGAAATCATCGAGTCAGACCTTTCGTCAGGCAAGGTCAGCAGCCCGGTGACTCGCTTCCCGCCCGAGCCGAACGGCTACCTCCACATTGGCCACGCCAAGTCGATCTGCCTGAACTTTGGCATCGCCGAGGAATATGGCGGTCGCTGTCACCTCCGCTTTGACGACACCAATCCGGCGAAAGAAGATGTCGAGTATGTCGAGTCGATCAAAGAAGACATCCGATGGCTCGGCTTCGATTGGGGCGACCACATCTACTTTGCTTCGGATTACTTCGAGAAACTCTACGAGTGGGCGCTCCATCTCATCGACGAGGGCAAAGCCTATGTCGACGATCAGAATCAAGACGAGATCCGAGCCAATCGCGGCGACCTCCAGTCACCTGGGGTCGACAGCCCATTTCGGGATCGGAGTGTCAGCGAGAACCGCGAGCTCTTCGAGAAGATGCGCGAGGGTGAATTCGCCGATGGCGAAAAGGTGCTGCGAGCTCGGATCGATATGGCCCACCCGAATCTGAACATGCGCGACCCGGTGGTCTATCGGATCCTGCATGCGACTCACCATCGGACCGAGGACAAGTGGTGCATCTACCCGATGTATGATTTCACTCACGGGCAGAGCGACGCGCTCGAGTATATCACTCACTCGATCTGCACCCTCGAATTCGAGAATCACCGAGCCCTCTACGATTGGTTCATCCAAAATCTCCCGGTCCCATCAGCACCTCATCAGTATGAGTTCGCGAGGCTCAACCTGACCTACACGGTCATGTCAAAGCGGAAGCTGCTTCAGCTGGTCGAGGAAGGCTACGTCGAGAGCTGGGACGACCCGCGAATGCCGACCATTTCAGGGATTCGGCGAAGAGGTTACCCCGCCGAAGCCCTTCGCAATTTCTGCAAAACCATCGGCGTGACCAAGTTTCAGAGCACCAATGACATCGCTCTGCTCGAAAATGCAGTGCGCGAAGTCTTGAATCGGGATGCCTCTCGCTACATGGCCGTGCTCGATCCGATCAAGGTCGTTATCACTAATTATCCGGCAGACAAAGTCGAACACTTCGAGGCAGTTGTGAATCCGGAGGACCCGTCCGCCGGCACCCGCGAAGTCCCCTTCTCGCGCGAACTCTACATCGAGCGGGACGACTTCATGGAAGATCCGCCGAAGAAATTCTTCAGGCTCGCGCCTGGCCGCGAAGTCCGGTTCCGCTGCGCTTACTTCATCCGCTGTGACGAGGTGGTAAAGGGTAAAAACGGTGAGGTGACCGAGCTGCACTGCACCTACGACCCCGAGACACGTGGTGGCGAAAACCCGCCCGATGGGAGAAAAGTCAAAGCAACGATTCACTGGGTCTCGGCAGCGCACGCGCTCGATGCCGAAGTGAGTCTCTACGATCGTCTCTTTAACGAAGAGAATCCGGACGGTGGCGAAGGCAGTTTTATCGACCATCTCAACCCCGAATCCCTCAACGTGAAATCGGACGCCAAGCTTGAGCCGAATCTCGCCGGAGTCAGTGCGGGCGAGACGGTCCAGTTTGAAAGGCTCGGCTATTTCACGCCCGATCCGACAAGCTCTGAGGACAAGCTGGTTTACAACCGGACGGTGCCGCTGAGAGACAGCTGGGCGAAGCTAAACAAGAAGTAAGATCACCCAGGGCTGAGGCCTCGGTGCTACCTCACCTCGGGCGGGAGGAGCCTTTCACAAAGCTACTTCAATCGAACCTGCGGCTG
>JBCCBR010000658.1:0-1936 GCA_039033935.1 Verrucomicrobiota bacterium | reverse complement strand
GCGCTCAATTAGCCAAGTTGCAACGTCGGGAGACCAAGGAAATTCCGGAAATTCGCACTCGCGGGTGGGATTGAGTACGGCGCTGCGCTCCGACACTCTCTGGGCTCGCTAATGGCTCGCGCCGAAACGCAATCACGACCCCGCCGAATTTCGCAAAATCCTCAAAATTACTCTGATGAGAATTGACTTCTTTGCTTTATTTAATATATTTACCATATTTTTCACAAAATGTTTGGAAGCTCTCCCATCGTTCGTTTTTGCCTTTTCGCCATCCTTGGCGCTGGCGGTGTCGTGGGCTATTCCTACACGGTCGGGCAAAACAGCGCTATCGGGATCACGACGATGACCGTGGTCGACACGATCCGCGAGGAAGTCACCTCCCGCCTCGGCGACCTAAATCTGCCGAGTCTTCCGAAATCGACAGAGCCTGTGGCCAAGGATGATCAGGGCCTCGCACTCGACGCCTGCATGAAGTCACTCTTCCTCAATCGGGGAGGCTACCATTTTTCGGTTTCAAAATGGGGGGCGCGCCCGGTCCCCTATCAGTTCGAGGGTCTCGAACTCATCGGTCCGAGATCTGTCTCGCTGAACGATGCCGACAGGAGGAACGGGATCGACAAACGAGTGGACTACGCCATCCACGTCGACGCCTATCGCCAGTTCAGCACCGACGAAGGCTGGGGCGATTGGCGTTTTAACCAGCCCCCAAATCTCGCAAACATTTCGCTGATGCGACAAGACGGCGAGTGGAAGGTGGCATCATCGCCGAAAAAGTCCTACTCATACATCTTGCGGTAGCTTGTTGGCGCTAGCGGGGAGAAACGATTCTCTATCAGCTCTCCTGCCGCATTTGGGAATGGGTGACCCAGCCCCGCTCTCAGGAATCCTCTTGCATCTTCGAGATTTGAGCCGAACCTCAAACGTCTGACTCGGGGCTAACGGCATCTCGCACCCCGATCCCACCCCTCCAATTCCTTCGGTGAGGATTTTAGGGCAACACTAAGTTCGCCGACACCTTCTCCCAGAAGGATCTCATCTGGGCTCGCCGCAGCAATCCTGCGATTTTCCGGGAAATTTCCGGTCCACCATATCCTAACCAATCACTATTTTACTATGTCTATTGAATTCACTTCACTCGCTCTCAGTGAGCCTATCCAGCGGGCTCTCCGCGACAAAAATTACTCGACTCCGTCTCCGATTCAGGAGCAGACCATTCCGCTCGTCCTCGACAAGCACGATGTCATGGGCTGCGCCCAAACCGGAACCGGAAAGACGGCGGCCTTCGCGCTTCCGATCCTCGAGCATCTCTCACAGAACCAAAAACGCCGCGAGCCGAAGTCGCCGCGCGTCCTCGTCATCGCACCCACCCGCGAGCTCGCGATCCAGATTCACGAGAGCTTCGGAGCCTACGGCACTCACCTCACCCACCGATCCGAAGTCATTTTTGGCGGAGTTGGACAAAATCCACAAGTGCGAGCAATCCAGCGAGGACCGGAAGTCCTCGTCGCCACTCCCGGTAGACTCCTCGACCTCATTGGGCAAGGGCACCTCAGTCTCAAGCGCCTCGAAGTCTTTGTTATCGATGAAGCTGACCGGATGCTAGACATGGGCTTCATCCACGATGTCAGAAAGATCATCGGTCACCTGCCAAAACAACGTCAGTCGCTGTTCTTCTCTGCAACAATGCCGGACTCCATCATCGAACTGGCGGGGACGATTTTGCGAAATCCACGCCACGTCGAAGTGACGCCTCCCGCGACCACCGTCGAGAAAATCGATCAGCGACTTTATCACGTCGCCGCTTCCGACAAGCGCGATCTCCTCACCGATTGCCTCCGTGATCGCGAAGAAGGTCTCGCCCTCGTCTTCACAGGGATGAAACATGTCGCCAACCGTATCGCCGAGCACCTCACGAAAAACGGAATGCCCGCCGCCG
>JBCCBR010000657.1:0-1939 GCA_039033935.1 Verrucomicrobiota bacterium | reverse complement strand
TGTTTCTTGCTTCTTGTTAGTAAGCTAGTGAGTGTACCCCCGTTTCTCCCCCGGTCATGTCCTCCCCTCTCGGCTCGAACTCGCACCGCCTTTTTGTTTCACTGTTTTGATGCAGACCAGGATGAAACCGATCGTGATCCTCTTTCTTATCGCCCTGCCAGTCGCCTTCGTCGCTGGGATCGTTGGGACTGCGAAGAATCAAGAATCGGTGGAACAGGCTCTCGCCAATAGGATCGCCCCGGCAGCGGACGATCTTCCGGAAAGCCTCAGTATCGACTACGATCACCTCACAACGAGAGTCACCGGGATCGTTCGGACGAAATCGGAAAAATCCGAATACATCTCCGAAGTCGCCCTCGCAGCTTCGGCCGGTCGGATTGACGATCAGGTCGAAGTCCGCCCTCCGGGCAAAGTGATCGTTAGTCGCGAGGGAAAGAAAGCGACTCTCGCTGGCGATGTCGCAACGGCCGCGGAGGTCACTTCGCTTGATGAAATGGGTGATGCGCTGCCAGGTATTGAGAGCGTTGAGAATCAACTCGCCATCGCGCCAGTCTTCCCGCTCGAACACGGCAGCCTCTTCACTGCCGCAGCCAATGGGTTGCTGCCCCATGCTTCTCCCTCGTCCGTCTCATTGATCGATTCAACCTTAACACTGACAGGAGAGCTTCCCGATCCACAGCGCCGGGAACAGATCGTCGCAGCGATCGGCAACGTGCCCGAAGGAGTCACGGTCAACTACGAGGGACTCACCGTGGCACCTCCGGCGGAGCCTCATTTCACCCTCGTAGGACCCTCGTCAACGGGATCAGCGACGGTCCTCGGTCTCCTTCCTAGCGACACCGCAAAAGCGCGTTTCCTAGATGCCGCTCGAGCCGGCCTGCCAGAGGGAGCGAGGCTTGTCGATCAACTGAAGGTCAACTCCCATGTCAGAAAGAGACCCTGGATATCTTCCCTCCCCGAGGTGATTACCTCGCTGCTGGCCGATTTTGAGAGTGCCGAACTGGAAGTCACAGCCGACAGGGTTCGTCTCATCGGAGAGTCCAGCGACAGCGAACTCGTGTCCCGAGTATCGGACATGTTTGCCGCTTCAGTCGGGCCTGATCCGACTCCCGAGATTGCTCTCAAATGGGTAAAGCCACCAGAGCCGGAACCCAAGCTTCCCCTCATCTCAGCGACAGATCCCGCTCAGGAAACCGAGATCCAAGACGCTGTTCGCGACACCGAATCAGCTGCTCTCACGAGCCCAAGCAGCCTTGCAGAGACCTCGACAAGCGAGACAGTCGCAGCCGCGACGATGAAACCGAATTCTCCCGAACCGGACGATCCTACCATCAGTAGCGCTGCCGCCCAGGCTAGTCAGCCCAAGCCGACCGAAATGACGGATGCAGAAGAAATCACAGCAGATCAATCAGACATTGGGCCAATAACCATTTTCTTCGAAACCAACTCGACCACGATAGATCCAAGTGAAACAGCGGCGTTGAAGCAGGCAGTGGACTCAGCGAGATCTCGCGACCTCACAGGTGCCCCGATCACCCTGCGAGGTTTTGCGGATTATCGAGGGAGCTACTCGGAAAATCGACGCCTCACGGTGGCTCGACTCGAAGCGGTTCGAGATGCCTTGATCGAGGCCGGGATCGATCCAGAATCGGTGAGCTCCCTCGAACCGATGAGCGACCTCGAAAGCGAGCGGACCGAATTTGACTCTGAAAAGTCAGACGCTGAACTGCGACAGTCTCGTCGCGTCGAAATTCACTTCCCCTGACCTAAACTTCTCGGCGAACCCAGATTTCAAATCCCAGAAAAATTTCCCGTGAGATGAGTGCATCAATTTTGGCCTGGACCCCAGCTCAGAATCGCTTCGATTTTCTGATTTATCAGTGCTCGCTCTACTTTGCCGTCTTCTTCCTAGCTGGTTTGGTTGGCCTGTTGCTCGGTT
>JBCCBR010000656.1:0-1945 GCA_039033935.1 Verrucomicrobiota bacterium | reverse complement strand
GAACCGTGTTTTGATCTTAGCCGCCGACCAAGCGACCGGCGAGTCAGTCCAGCAAGCGCTCAGCGAGTCGGGCTTCCACACTGCGCTTGTCTGGGACGGGGCACAGATGGTCGAGTTTTGCCGTCAGCACAGCCCGGACGGGATCGTGGTTGATGTTGATGCGGCTGACCCTGCGCTTTGGACTTCTGTTCAGGCGGTGCGTGGACTCGGGTCTCTGGCGAACGTCTCATTTTTCGGACTGGCGACCGACCGCAACGGGGCCAATGCGAAGATGGCAACCGAGGCCGGTTTTACTTGCGTGGTTCCTCGCCAGGATGGCCCTGTCACCTTGATTGGTGTGTTGCTCTCAGCACAGGGGAGTGGGTCTCTCAACAGCGAGGCCCCTGCCTCAGTCGAGACCGTGACTGGGCGAGATCCTTCCTTAAATCGCCTCCGTGATATGGTCGGAGACATGATTGTGATCAGCGGCGAGCTTGAGGAGAGGCTTTCTGAGTTTGGGGGCGAGGGCCCGGAGCTTTTTGGCTACATTTCTTCCTCTGGGACGGGTCTTCGCGACAAACTCGATGAGATTGCCGACTTCAGTCTTCACGACCGCGATCTGCGGCACGATCTCAGAAACATGATTGGGCCGATCACTGGCTTTGCTGAGCTGATCCTGATGGAACCTGGACTCTCGGACTATTCCGCTGAGCGCTTTCGTCAGCTTCGCAAAATGGCAGCTGAGTTCGTCGAAATTCTGGATCACCAAAAAGCTGAGGCGGCTGCGTGATCTCGACAGCAACCACTCACTGGCTCACCAGCATCGATCCGAATTCTGCTGGTGCCGCGCTTTTCATCAATCGCGCTAGCGACCGATTCTCTGATCCGACTCTGGAACTCGATTCGCAACCCCGGCTTTGATTTGTGGTCGAGTAAGCGTAAAGATTGGAGATGTTAGCCGAGAGTGTCCGCCATCTGGGTCGATTCGGGCTAACGAGGTTTTTCTATGAAGATCGGACTGACTGGCGCGACTGGGTTTGTCGGTCGTGCCGTGATCGACGAGGCGTTGAGGAGGCGTTGGAAAGTTGTTGGTTACTCGCGGAGTGGGGGAATCGAGCGAAAAGGTCTCGAATGGCGATCGATAGCTGATCCCACCAAAGTCGATCTTTCGGGACTCGATGGGCTGATTCATCTGGCCGGCGAGCCAATCGTGGGCTGGTGGAGCAAGGGCAAAAAGGCTGCGATTCGCAATAGTCGGATCGACGGAACGACCGCGCTGGTTGAGGCCATCGGATCGATGAGCCGGGCACAACGCCCCGCTGCTCTGGTTTCGGCATCTGCAATCGGGTATTACGGCAATCGCAGTGACGACTGGCTCGACGAGGAAGCCGACGTCGGGTTTGGATTCCTTTCCGACGTGTGTCGGAAGTGGGAAGCGGCGGCGGCCCCGGCGACAAGACTTGGGGTCCGGGTGGTGAATCCTCGGATTGGTTTGGTCTTCGGTGACGGTGGATTTCTGGAGCGGCTTCGCCTTCCTTTTAAACTCGGCCTTGGCGGGAGACTTGGCAGTGGCGAGCAATGGATGTCGTGGATTCACCGCGTCGATCTCGCTCGCCTGCTGCTCCAGTCCGTTGCTGACGATTCAATCCATGGGGCAGTCAATGCAGTCTCGCCGGAGCCGGTTCGGAATGTCGACTTCACTCGCACCTACGCGCGTTTGCTCCGGCGGCCAGCCATTTTCCCGGTCCCAGGTGGAGTCCTCAAGCTCCTCCCGGGTGGCATGAGCGAGATCTTTCTCGATAGCCAACGGGTCGAGCCGGTTGTGATGGAGGCCTTTGGGTTTGAATGGCGATTTCCAACCCTTGAGGAGGGACTTACCGCATCAATTCGCGACCGCGAGCTCTCTTAGGCGGGCCATCCTCCGAAAGCGTGAATCGCGTCGATCTCGTCTCGATCACGCTGGTCG
>JBCCBR010000655.1:0-1961 GCA_039033935.1 Verrucomicrobiota bacterium | reverse complement strand
GCAGAAGCGATCGACTCTCTACGGAACCTGGCACAGCAGTTCCGGGGCGACGGTGCAGAGTTCCGGCGATAGCCGGAAACGCCCATCTGGTGGGGTGCGTTTCGTCGGGGCTGAGATGCCCTACTGGATGCGAATCACAGGTGGTGTCGGAATGCACATCGGCTACGTTCCTGACTACCCAGCCAGCCACGGTTGTATTCGCGTTCCGAGCAATATTCAGCCGCTGATCTATTCCAAAGTGGGCGTCGGACCGGAAGTGACCATAACCTACTAGCCGGATTCCGACTCGTTTACTTTCTTGAAGCGGTTTCCGATGAGATCGGAATCCGCTTTTTTGTGCGGATCTGGCAGGAAGCAAGAGACATATGACAACCAACCTGAATCCCGCAAAACGGTTAAAGCTGGGAGTGAATATTGACCACGTCGCGACCCTGCGCCAGGCGCGCTATGCGATGACGCCAGATTTCCCCAACGCAGAGCCGCTCCTCCTCGCCGCCGCACACGAGGTCGAGGCTGCCGGCGCGGACTCGATCACGATTCACCTCCGCCAGGACCGTCGTCACATCCAGGACAAGGATGTCTACGAGTTACGAGAAAAAATTCACACCAAGCTGAATTTGGAGATGGGAAATACGCCCGAGATCCTCACGATCGCGCTGGATGTGAAGCCTGATTTTGTCTGCCTTGTCCCGGAAAATCGTCGAGAAATCACGACCGAGGGAGGACTCGATGTGATCCTAGGCGGTATCGCGCTGGAGACTACTGTGAAGACCCTCCAGGATAACGGAGCGAAGGTGAGCCTATTTATTGACCCCGATCTTGAGCAGGTTGAGGCAGCGGCACTGATTGGTGCCGACATGGTCGAACTCCACACCGGAGCGTTTGCGAATGCAGCGGTGGACGGAGGAGACGCCGAGTTTTCCCGGTTGGTCGCCGCAGCAGAGATGGCGAATGCCCGTGGGCTCGCGGTCAATGCGGGACACGGCATCAACCTGACGAATCTGCCCAAGCTCCTGCGAGCACCCCATCTCGCGGAGCTGAACGTAGGCCATCACCTCGTGTCACGAGCGCTTTTTCGCGGACTGACTGGTGCAGTAAAAGACATGCTCACGATGATGGAATCCTATCCTCTGCTTTCTGGGAAAACTTCCGTCTCAGACTAGATCGCATCAAAACGACTTCCTGATCGCAACGATTGAGGCAGCGTCCTCGCTGACCGCGATGCCCGTCCAATCGCCGTGACCATCGGCGGACGCCATGCCGTCGTCTCGTCCCCGCCAATGCCAAAAAGCAAAAAACCTTGCCGACGACCTTGACCAATCGTCGCCTTGAAGTGTTCACTACTAAAGATTGAAAACGGCTTCCGACCAGTATCAGCAGATTGCAAAAAGCGCCCTGGCAATGTCCAGTCTCTGGAAAGGCGCGGGGCAGCTGATCCTCGTCTCCGGGAGTGGTTTTCTGTTTCCCTTCCGCGAGGACTACAAGCGATTTCGATTCACTGACGTGCAGGTGATTTCTGTCGCGAAGCGCTCCCGCTCGATGATGTGTTTTGTCTACGGGGCTGGCATCCTGATTTTTCTCCTCCCATTCCTTCTCGTCATCACCGCAGGTGGCGGTGCTCCGTTTGGGCTGACACGAGCCGTTGCGGCCTCGGTCCTGGCCGTGATCATATTGATTTTCCTGGGGCTTCTGATCCGGCACATCATCCTCGGGCCAACTTGCGTCTGCGAAATACAGACCTCGCTCTCACGAGATCGATTGTCACCGCTGAACCGATATCATCGCACTCTCGAGGTGATTGACAGTCTCCACCCCGAGATTGAGGCGAGCCAGACCGAGCTGCTCGCGACCGGGACTCTCGCTGGAGGCGACGCTGCCTCTGCGATTGAAGAACGTAAGCCGCTCTCGGTTTCGCCCCTTGTTGTCCCTACCTTCTCGGTGGTGTTTCTTTTCGGGCTCGG
>JBCCBR010000654.1:0-1962 GCA_039033935.1 Verrucomicrobiota bacterium | reverse complement strand
TTTGATGAAATCGCAGGGGCTAAGGCGACCCGACTGGTCCCCTACTACGAGTGGGACTTTGGGATCCGGCCTTTCACCGAAGCTGCTTGGCAAGAGCAAGGGCTGACCTGGTCCGAGTTCATGAGAACCGCGGTCGGTCTGGCCGATGAGCTCGCAGGCGAGATCGAACCCCGCTACATTCGCGATCATCGGGGCGTGATCGACTACGCGATCGTTCGGGGGGACGACCCTTTCCTCACCAGCGTGGTGCTCTCTGCTCGATTTCGCGAACTCTTTGAAGAGACCCTCGGAGATCGACTCCACGTCATCGTGGTGGGTCGCCAGCTTATCTATGTGTTTCCGGCGATCGGAGGACGACTCGAGGAATACGGAACCGCGATGGTCGACGCCTACGACCGCGCCAAGATCCCGGTCTCGCTTGAGGTCCTCCAGGTGACTGAAGAAGGCCTCCGAGTGATCGGCCGTCTGGAGGATTGAGCAACACCCTCACCAAGACTGGGCCAGCAAGCTATTCCCACGTCTCGATAACGAGCCTCTCTTCGACAGGCCACCAGTCCCGGATTTCTGCGGCGAGGCGAGCGACGACGTCTGGATGATCTGCAGCGAGATTCTTCTCCTCGTGAGGATCAGCAAGCAGATCGAACAACTGAGGACGACGCTCGGCGCGCGGGTGCGAGCTTGCGTAGCGCCCCAAAGCACCATCGTAAGTCAGGAGGAGCTTCCACTTTCCTTCAATCACCCAGCGGTAGAGGAGCGAAGCCTCAGGATTTTCCAGATCGGCGATGTCGTGCGCAAAACCTTCTCCTAAAACTTGCTGGCGCGGACTCGGCGTCCCGCTCTTCAGGGCCGGCAGAAGATCGAGTCCGGGCATGGCCTCGGGAATCTCGATCCCGGCAGCCGCCAGCATCGTCGGCACAATATCAATGCTGGAGGCTAGCTGATCGCCACGATCTCCGGCTGGGATCGTGCCGGGCCAGCAATACATCGTCGGCTGACGCACGCCTCCCTCGTAGGGAGTCTGCTTTGATCGGGGAGCGTAGCCGCGCCCCTCCTCCCTTTGGATCCAGCCATTATCGCAGACATAGACGACAAGAGTATTTTCAGAAAGACCCTCCGCATCAAGATGATCGAGCAGCTCGCCGCAAGTCTGGTCGAACCACTCGCACATCGCATAGTAGCGAGCGACGTGATCTGACTCGACCAGCGCCGCATACTTATCGAAAAGTTCTTTTGGAGGATTGTGCGGGGTGTGAGGCAAAAAAGGGGCATACCAGACGTAAAAGGGTTTCTCCTGCTCGACCGAAGCGTCGATGAAGTCGAGGACCGGGGCCATGCCCTCGCGACCGATTTTGAGACCGTCGTCCCCGTGCCGACCACCGGGTTCGGGAAAGCCACGAGTCATTCCGTGAGTGAAGCCGCCGCGGCTGTAGTTGCCCTCCCACCATTTGCCAGACTGATGACTGAGGTAGCCCGATTTCCCTAAAAGTTCCGGAATCGCTGGGACTCGATCTATGTTCGCAATCAGATCGCTGCGGAGTTGTTTGTATCGAACTGCCTGCTTTTCGGGATGAGCCAGCTCGTGCGAAGGGTCGTTACCGGTCACTCGGTGCTGGTGAGCATAGAGACCTGTCGCTAAAGTCATCAGCGATGGACGACAGAGTCCTGTCGGAACGTAGCCACGGCGGAAGACAGCGCTGCGCTCCGCCAGTTTATCGAGATGAGGCGTCTCGATCTGAGGGTGTCCCATGAAACTGTAATCCGTCCAGGCCTGATCATCAGACAGGATCAACACAATGTTGGGTGGCTGATCCGCTGTCGCACAGGTCAGACCAAGAAATGAAATTAAGGGTGTCAGAAAAAGCAGCGCTCTCATCCTCACCAGCTTGAAAGGTAAAAAATCACTGTCAAGCACCCCGATCCCGGAGTGACTCCGTCCGACACTAATTTTGCGTCTCCGGTTGC
>JBCCBR010000653.1:0-1967 GCA_039033935.1 Verrucomicrobiota bacterium | reverse complement strand
CCGGTCGTGGCTTCTACGCCGTCGGTTTCGGCATACTCGGGGTGACCGGGAGTGATGCGGTGGAGTTGACGGAAATTTTTGACTTCGTCGAGCGAGACATTGTAGCCGGCGAGGTGAAGCCACCCGTAGAGGAACATCGATCCGTGGCCAGCGGAGAGGATAAAGCGGTCCCGATTAAGCCATTTCGGCTGACTAGGAAGATATCGCATCGACTTGCCGTAGAGAACGGCCCCGATCTCGGCGGCTCCGAGAGGGAGCCCGAGGTGACCCGAGCTGCAGGCGTGGACGGCATCGATGGCCAGGCCGCGGGCTTCGTCGGCGGCACGTGAGAGGGTGTTGGTATCTAGATCACTCATAAAAATTCTCGGTTCCTGATTTCAGAATAGTCGCGCACGGTTGGCGCATTTATTTTGCTTCGCAAGCAGCGAATGGCGACGGGTTCTCCGAAATCCCCGCGTTTTCTCATGAAAAAGCCGCATGACAGCGAGCAAATTCGCGGCAAGGTAGCCGCCAATATGGCCGAGGACACATCACCGATTTTGAAGATTGGCTTACCGAAAGGGAGCCTTTTTGAGCCGACTCTGGATCTCTTCGAGAAGGCGGGCTACGACATCACTGGCGCCTCGCGATCCTACCGCCCGTCGATTGATGATCCCGAGCTGCAGGTTCGCCTGATCCGAGCGCAGGAGATCGGGCGCTACGTCGATCATGGTTTCCTCGACTGCGGTATTACAGGCATGGATTGGATCGCGGAAAATGGAGCGGATGTGCAGGTGGTCTGCGATCTTAAATACAGTCGGGCGACTTCGAATCCGACGCGCTGGGTTCTCGTCGTACCGAATGACTCTCCGATCCAGTCAGTCAAGGATCTGGAGGGCAAGCGCATCGCTGCCGAAGCAACCGGAATCGTCGAAAAATATCTCGAGAAAAATGGGGTCAATGCCGAGGTCGAGTTTAGCTGGGGTGCGACTGAGGTAAAGGTGCCCGAGCTCGTCGATGCCATTGTCGACATCACCGAGACTGGATCTTCGCTCCGGGCGAATAACCTGCGCATCGTCGATGAGCTGATGCAGAGCTACCCGCAGTTCGTGGCGAAAAAAGAGTCGTGGAGCGATCCGTGGAAGCGCGCCAAGATCGAGCACATGGCGATTTTGCTCCAGGGAGCCCTCACCGCTCGGGACATGGTGGGTCTGAAAATGAACCTCCCTGATGATCGTCGGGAGGTCGTCTTCGACCTGCTGCCGTCGATGCGTAAGCCAACGGTCTCGCGATTGACTCAGGATGGTTGGGTCGCAGTCGAAGTCGTCCTCACCGAGCTGCAGGTTCGGGAAATCGTCCCTCAGCTGAAAGAACTCGGGGCGGAGGGGATCATAGAATACCCCTTGAATAAAGTGATCGGGTGACCGATACTCGCGACCCGCCGGATCTGAAGCGACTTTCGGAAGGCGGTAAGTAAAACATTTTTGATTATGGGATCCCTTAAAAAGAAGCGGAAGACCAAAATCAACAAGCACAAGCGACGCAAGCGCATGAAGGCTAACCGCCATAAGAAGCGTTTGCGTTACAAGAGCTAATCGTTGATCTTGGCCTCATGAATGCACAGCAGCGTGGTAATCGGCTTGTCGAGACTCCTCGCTGCTTTGTGCTGTACGGGCTAGTCGTTTCCGTTGCGGCTCTGTTTTCGTCCACGGTCGAGGCGGACAGCCCCAAGTCACTTCACGATTTCGCCGAGGTCTACGTCGATCAGTATTTCGAGCCGGACGAGAGTTTACTGCTCTCCGAGGAAGGTCGGAAAAAGAGTGAGGCGCTCGCCAACTATGCCCTCGGCCGCAGTCTCGAGGCGAGAGGCCTCACGAACGAAGCGATAGTAGCCTATCGGAAGGTATTGGAGAACGAGCCCGGGCGATATTTTCTGGCGCGCAAGACCGCTTATCTGCTCGCGAGAAATGGGAACAACGAGCAGGCGT
>JBCCBR010000652.1:0-1977 GCA_039033935.1 Verrucomicrobiota bacterium | reverse complement strand
GTCGATTTCGCGCTATGTGGGTGAGCAGTTTGGAGTCAGCTATGCGCCTGATTCAGAAATCCTCGTCACAGTTGGCGTTTCGGAGGCGCTCGATCTGGTATGTCGAGCCATGCTTAATCCGGGCGACGAGGTCATCTACCACGAGCCCTGCTACGTCAGCTACAATCCCAGTATTGCTCTTGCCTACGGTGTCGCGGTCCCAGTCGAGACGCGAGTCGAAGACGAGTTTGTGCTGAAGGCCGAAGACGTCGCCGCAAAGATCACCGATCGCACGCGGCTGCTCTTGCTCAATTTCCCGACCAATCCCACTGGTGCAGTTGAGCCGGTCGATGAACTCAAAAAAATTGCTGAGCTTGCGATCGAGCACGATCTCATTGTCGTCAGTGATGAAATTTACTCTGAGTTGCTCTACTCCGGGGAGGGAGGCTTCGAACGTGGAGAGCACGTCTCAATCGCCAGCTTGCCTGGAATGCGCGAGCGGACCGTGCTCTTACACGGGTTTTCAAAAGCCTTTGCCATGACCGGTTTTCGTCTCGGTTACAGCTGTGCTCCGGCCGTGCTGACTGAGGCGATGATGAAGATTCATCAATACTCTATGCTATGTGCTCCAATCATGAGTCAGAACGCCGCGATCGAAGCGCTCGAAAAAGGAGCCGGCGAGGTCGAGCGGATGCGGCGGGAGTATGCTCGGCGACGAAACCTGCTGCTGAGCCGCTTTGAATCCATGGGCATGCCCTGTTTTGCACCTGGAGGTGCCTTTTACGCCTTCCCCGACATTCGACGCTTCGGTCTCAGCAGCAAAGAATTTGCTCATCGATTGCTCGCAGAGGAAAGCGTCGCAGTGGTCCCTGGTGATGCCTTTGGCGCGGCCGGCGAAGGCTGTGTCCGCGCCTGTTATGCAACAGCCTACGACGACCTCGAAACCGCGCTCGATCGCATTGCTGCATTTGTCGGGAGGTTGGGGTGAGAAGTCGACTAAGTTTTGCAAGATGATGGTCCGACTAACCCTTTTGAACCAATGACCATACCCTCTTGGGTGAACGACTACACCCTGTTGGGTGGATGGCCTAACCCTATTGGGTCGGCGAGGTAACCTTGTTGAGCCTCGATTCCAGCTAGGGCCTCAAAGCCCCGAAGAATTTCTGAAAATTTCGTGAACCCTTCCAAACCCATTCAAAGCTCAGGACCAGAAGTTGATCCAGGCCTTGGCCATCCTCGCTTCTCTCCAACTCTCCATCCATCATGTCCCAAGTCACCAAAGCCGTCATTCTCGCTGCTGGTCGCGGCACTCGCATGCGCGAAATCACCGATGATATTCCGAAACCAATGGTGCTGGTGAGAGGCACCCCGATCCTCGAATCGATTGTGCGAGGACTCGTCGCCAGCGGAGTCACCGACGTGCTGGTCGTCATTGGCTATCGTAAGGAAGTGATCACGGATCATTTTGGCGACGGCGCCGATTTTAACTGCCAAGTCTCGTATGTGGAGCAGGACGTCCAGGATGGTACCGGGCGGGTGGTCGAACTCGCAAAAGACTTCGCGGGCGACGACTTTTTTGTTCTCAGCTACGGAGACATACTTGTGCCGGCCGAGGCCTATGCGCCATTGGTCGACAGCAGTGGAGTCGATGGGAAACTGTCGGTGAAAGTAAATGAGGATGTCTCACAGGGAGGAGCCGTCTTCATCGAAGAGGGCCGCGTCACGAATCTGATCGAAAAACCTCAGCCAGGTGAGCCGACTAGCTCTTACTACAACGCGGGAATCTATCTCTTCAGCCCGAGGATTTTTGACTACACCGCAAAGCTGGAACTCTCGCCGCGCGGCGAATATGAACTGACGGATGCGATTCGCCACCAGGTTGAGGATGGACTTCATATTGCTGCAGTCGAGTTGACTGGTGACTGGGCTGACGTGCGGGATCCCGAGGTGCTCGCCGAGCTCAATGAGGAGGAGTAGTGGGGTGTGGGTTCTTTTTCC
>JBCCBR010000651.1:0-1977 GCA_039033935.1 Verrucomicrobiota bacterium | reverse complement strand
AGGATGGGTATCCCTCGCCTGGAGACATGACTCATCCCGCTAGAGAGATTGTGATCAAATCCGAATCAGCCATATCGATTGAGGTGAATGATTTAAATGTCCGAAATTGATTTAGACTCGCTCGGATCCTGCAAAGCTGCTCACTCCGCCTTTTCCAAAAAACCAGTCTCAGCGAACCAATCCAAGGCGATTGTCTCCAGTTCAGTGAAGTTCATTCCCAGAAGCACGTGGGGCAGATCATCACAAACATGCAATTGTGACCCAGCGGGACTGAGATCTACCAGCTCAGACACCTCTTCGACGGGTATTACTTCGTCCCCCGATGACGCGATGAACAAGACCGGCTTGGTGATCGATCCAATCGCAGCAGTCGTTGATAGATCTTCCCAACTGCTTTGCAATCGACGAGCAGCGATTTCGGTTCCTCGGATCAGTGTTTTCTCCTTGAAAGAGAACGGAAGCTTAGTCGCACCGATAAATTCCTGGTAGGCGGCGACGATTGTGGTGTCAGCACGTGAGTAGGGAGCTGCGAGCAACAGGGTCTCAATACGGCTGTCTCGAGCCGCCCAGAGCGAAGCCATAACCGCTCCGTAAGAGACTCCCATAACTGCGACCGTCTCTTCAACAACGGTGCCTTTTCGCTGCAATTCGCTGAGCAAGGCGGCGAGGTCATCAGGCTCATGCTTTCCCCATGTCACCCCTTTCCCACCCGAGTCGCCCTGACCTCGCAAGTCGGGAATCACCGAGCGTATCCCATGATCAGCGAGCTTTAATGCCATTGGGATGGCAGCTTGCTTCGGCACACCATAACCAAGCAGGAGAAACACCGTCTTTGGCTGATCGGTCGAATGAATCATGCCTCCGGCGCGGGCCTGCACCGCTAGAATCTTCGAAATCTGCTCCGCATTCAGATCGAAAGAATCAGCGTCTTCTGACTCTTCTCGGAATGAATCGAGGATTGCTTCGGTGGGTTCGTAAATGACATCGCCATCGATGTTGAAGGCAAGCGAATAGGAAAAATCACGATCGTTCTTCGTCTCGATCGTTTCCTGAACCTTGAAACCGTAGTGCCGGGGTTCGATCACGAGGACGCTCAGTGTCACTTTCGGTTTCCCCACCTCGACTTGAACTACTGTGATCGCATCCGTTGCAGCGATGATCGGAGAAATGAATGTATCGAGGTGCTCGACTTCCTTCTTGAGAGCACTTTCGTTGACCGGCCTTCCAAGGATCAATTTGGCGACAGCCTGAGGAAAAGCCTCGGTCGACAGCGGACTCAAGATCAAACCACCGAGCAGGAAGATGATAAGCCCTCGCATGGTGCGAGCCTATGACGCTCTACCTATTTAGGCTAGGCAATTCGTCGTTTTGCTACGACGTGCTCCGCCCCAGAATTCCGGCCTGCAACTCGGGTCCGATTTCGCGAGCCGCGCGAATGCAGCCGCGCTCGAGGCTCTTGACCAGCTCAATTCCGCTGGTCCTGTCTGCGCTGCTATCAAAATCCATCCCGACGAGAGCGCGGCCGACTCGCTCCCCGGTGGAGGCATAATTGAAGTAACACAGACTGCTGATCTCTCGGACTCGATTCATGAATTCGAGAAAAGCCCCTGGGCGCTCCGGGAATTCGATCTCGACAAATAAGGGATATCGAAACAGGGTCGCGTCATAGTTGATCACCCGGAAGCGGAGCAGATCGGAGGCGTCGACTTTTTCCCACGAGACATTTCGCTCGCTGAGCACCCGCTGGAGTTCGAGGTAATCTTCCGGCTGGCCCGACAGACCGAGCAACGGAAACTGATCAGCAGAATCGACCCGACCGTACTGCAGATTGATGATGCTGATCCCGGCGGGAAACTCGGCCAGCGCATCGACCAGCGAGCCCTTTCTTTCTGGGATCGCGAGGCGCAAAAACTGTCGATTCGAGCCACCTACAGCAGCCTCTCGGGCAATGCTGCCGAGCTGGGCAAAGTCCATGTT
>JBCCBR010000650.1:0-1978 GCA_039033935.1 Verrucomicrobiota bacterium | reverse complement strand
TCTCCATCAGAAGCGTTCGTAGATGGGGAGGAATCGGTAGTTCAGGGCGAGTGCGAGGAGGGACATTGACGTGCCGTAGGCCTCACCATAGCTACCGTCGAAGCTGCCATCGTTTCCCTGCGTTTCCGAAAGCAGTCTAGCCATTGAGCGATTCCACTGTGCCCAGGCCTCCGCGTCACCCTGAAACAGCGCCTGAGCCATGTAGTAATAGAAGTAGTGGGTATGGGCCGACTCGCGATGATCCAGCTTTGCGGTGATGTGATCGAGCGAGGCACTGTATTCCTCCCAGTCTTTCTGGTGGCCGACCGCATAAACCAGCGTGGCCACGGCAGAGCGGGCCATCGACTCACCGCCACCACCGAGTCCACCGGTGTAGGCGACAAAGCCGGAGGAGGAGGTGCTCCTTCGCATGTAGGCGAGCGCTTTCTCAATCGTCTCGTCTGGCACCGGGATGCCCGCGTTGCGGCAGGCGAGCAGACCCATCAGCACCGATCCGGTGACCGAGGTATCAGCGTCGGTTGAATTCGGCGAATAGCGCCACCCGCCCCATCGGTTGGCTCTCTGGGCACTGACGGTGAGGGCAACCGCCGCTTCGAGCGACTCAGCAATGGAGCGAGTCGGAGGCTCTGACACTCCGCTCCAGAGGGTCGCTTCGTCAACTGCTCCATAGGCTTCGGCGAGAGCGAGCATGGCAAAGCCGTGGTGATACATGCTGTTTGGATAAAATCCGCTCGCTTCGTCCTGACCGTTCAGCAGCGATCGGACGGCGGCTTTGACCGAGCGACGATAAGCACCAAAATTGGGATCTTCTCCGCTCGCGAGAAAGGCCATCAGGCAGAGCCCGGTGATTCCATTTTCGGTGCGACTGCGCCAGCTGCCATCTTCCCGCTGCTCGGCTGCGAGGTAGGCGAGGCCTCGCTCATAAATCGTGTCGACTTCCGGCGGGATTTCCCCTCCGTAGCGAATCGACGGACCGCCAACCTGAGCGAAGCTACTGTGAGCTACAAGTAGCGAGCCAACAAAAATGAGAACCTGGAAGCAATCGCGGAGCATAGAGTTCTAGAATTCAGCGCCGATGTAGTTGGCGCCATCCCAGCGCTCGACGCGGTCTCCCTCAGCTGGGTTTTTTCGTGCTGCTTCGTCTTTTGGGTCTGCTTTTTCTTCGGCGCGCCGCAGTCTCCGCTTCTGATCCCAGAAGTGATCGAAATTGTTGGTCGCGTCGCGAAAAAGCTTGAACTGCTCTTCGGTCAGAAATTCCTGGAGAACCTCAGGATCAGCCGCATTCGCCATCGACATGAGCATGCCTTTCTCAAGGTAGTAGCCGCCCCAGTAGCGCTGGACGTCAGCAAGGTAGTCAATCGCAGATTGACGCACGATCTCACGCATTCGTGACTTTTGCTCGGGGGTGAGGCGCAGTTGCGAGTCAATCGCGACCAGCGAAACGGCGGAAAAAGCCTCGATTCGCTCCTGCTCGCGCTGTTCGAGGACGGCTTCGTAGCGGGCGATCTGCTCCTTGCTGAGCACGTCGACAAGAGTCTCTTTCCAGAGATCGAGATTCTCGCTTTCCTTGTCGGCGTTGTTGCCCCCGAACTTGATTGAGCCCATCGATTCGAGCAGCTCTTTGGCTGAATCGCGATCGCCGCGTTCGATCCTGTTTCGGAAGTAGCGTTCCGCCTGGGTGTGCCAGTCTTTCATTGAGCGCTCGGCGGCGCCTTTCGCGGCGAGCAGCAGGGTGTCTTGCTGCGCTTCATCGAGATTGCAGAGACGGGCAACGTCTTCGATCACGGTGATCATGAATTCGAGACGCCGGTCTCGCTCTTCCTGGGCGAGTTTCTCGATGTGCTCGGAGATGATTGCGGTGAGTGGGTCGTCGCCGTCGAGCGGATCCGGTTCAGCTTCTCCTTCAGCCAATGCCTTTTTAACTCCCGGCGCTCCCTCAAGGTCAAACTCATCGGGAAAGAACTCGGGGAACTCAATC
>JBCCBR010000649.1:0-1984 GCA_039033935.1 Verrucomicrobiota bacterium | reverse complement strand
TCGGCAATCCATTCGGGCTCGGGTCACTCCCGGCCGGAAACGATCGCACGATGTAGCAGGGTTGCCCGAGCGGGTGAGCCTTGGCGGTAGTTTCGAAGAAAGTGTGTCGATTCCCGAACCCGGGGTAGACGAGAAAGCCGGAGTCAGGTCCTCGCGGGAAATGAAAGAGCTTGATGACCTCACCATTGACGAAAAGGTATTCATTAAGCTCCATTTCCCTCCAGTTGTGGACGCGGAAATCGTTCGATGCGGATGAGTTTTTCCCCCTAAAAGTGAGCCAGGAGTCCCGCACCGCCTGGAGGACTGCTCGCTCGACGAGTTGTCCCTCGGCGTCGAGAATTTCGATTTTCGAGTCCAGCTTTGATTTGGACCTTGCTGCTTTGATCTCGAAGACCCATTTCTCTCCTGCCGCTGCCGAGAAATTCCAGGTGTCTCGCTCGTCAGGTGAAGAAATCGCTCCGGAGACGCGGGCCGGGAGTTGGGTGATCCGCAGATCATCGCTGTCTCCTTCCGAAAGCGTCATCATCTCGCTGGGCGGTTCCTCCTTCGGGGCGGTCGGAGCCTTTTCACTCTCACCAATTGATGCAACTGGCCCGTCGGCTGACGATTGAGGCATTTCGGGATCGATTGCGATTAGTTCCTGCGATCCGTCTAGCCGGGTCACCCAGAGGCGGGAGTGGTCGAGGAAGGTCATCGCCGCGATCACATCGGGCTGCACCGGCAACACCGTGCTCTGAAGGAGGTCGGGCAAAGACCAGACTTTGAGAGCCCGATCAGCCGAGGTCGTCACGAGCCAGTCGCCTCGCGGAGACATCGCGAAATTGACGACGTCATCTTCATGTCCGAAGCGGGCAATCTCGACCGGATTAATCGCTGCGGTCTCGCGGGAACGCAGCTCCCACTTGCGGATTCGATTGTCAGCCCCAACTCCAAGGATGGACCTGCCATCGCTGGTGAAAGCGATCCGAAACTGCTCGCCCTGCGGCTGATTGAGCGTATCGAGACGCTCCCCACTTTCCACATTCCAAACCTTACCGGTTGAGTCGCCACTGGCAGATGCCAGCACGGTTCCATCGGGAGAAAAAGCGAGGTCAAATACGGCACCATTGTGCCCGTCTAATTCACGCAAGAGCTTGCCTGATTTGATGTCCCAGAGCCTGATGATGCGATCATAACCGCCCGTGGCAATTTTCGAACCATCCGGAGAGAAGGTCGCGTCGAACAAGATGTCACGGTGCTCGCCCTCTCCGAAAGACTCAATCCGCTCTCCAGTTTCACGATCCCAGAGGTCCGCAATACCTTTCAACCCACTAACCCCCGAGGCGGTCAGGACCTGCTTTGAGTCTGATGAAAACTCGGTCGATTTCACTTTGCCGGCGATTCCTTCGAGAAGGATGGTTTGATCGCCGTCGCTGGAGACGATCTCGACCTTCCCATAGCGACCAGCCGCCCGCCACTTTCCGTCAGGAGACACTGCAATCGCCGTTACTGGATCGCGATGGTCTGCCAATGCCGACATTTCCGGCACGCTAAGATTGGATAGAATCGACAAGTCCATCTCCGGTGAAGGACCTTTCGCACCCTGCTCAACCCAGCGCACCAATAGCTCTACTTCCTCATCTTTGAGCTGTGGCTCTTTTTCGGGAGGCATCACGGGCTCCGCTTTCCGCAGGACCGTCTGAATCAGATAACTGGCGGCAACATCACCGGGAACAATCGCGGTCTTGTCCTCCGAGTCGCCACCGAACATCAGGTCGGAGAAGGTTTCGACCGAAAGGCCCCCATCAAATTCGCTCTCATTGTGGCAACCGGCACAGTAATCCCGCAGGATCGGAGCCACATCACGGCTGTAGTCTACCGGCCCAGCTGCCACCGCGAGAGGTAGTCCGACAAGCTGAGCCAGGAGAACCAATCGAATCATCGAAAATTCAGAGGCCATTGTTAATGCTGGAAAAGAAATTCACGAGAAGTGGTCAGAGCCCAG
>JBCCBR010000648.1:0-1984 GCA_039033935.1 Verrucomicrobiota bacterium | reverse complement strand
GCGCACTCGGTCGAAGCGTGGGCCGACGGAGAATTGCAGGGTGGCCTTTATGGGATCGCGATTGGAGGGGCGTTTTTTGGGGAATCGATGTTTTCTCGTCGTAGCGACGCGTCAAAAGTGGCGCTGGTGGCTTTAGTCGATCGCCTCACTGAGCGGAATTTCGAGCTGCTCGACACGCAGTGGTCAACCGGGCATCTCCGCACCTTCGGTTGCCGCGATGTCCCTCGGAATCAGTATCTCGCGATGCTGAATGAGGCGCTCCTGATCGAGACGTCATTTTAGGCGGCGTCGGAGTCGCTGAGTGTCCTCTGAATCAGCCTCCTGCGACCATTTTGACAATCTCGACCTCGTCTCCGTCCTTGAGACCTTGGTCAGCCCATTCGCTTTTGAGGAGCGCCTGGCGATTGACCTCAACGAGGACGGGAAAATTCTCCAGATCGAGCGCCTTCAATAACTCCGGGATCGTGAGCCGCTCCGAATCAAAGCTACGCTCGCTGCCGTTCAAAGTCAGGGTCATACTGCGGCAAGTGAGTTCGCAAGGATAGCGGGGTCCCAGTCTTTCCAGACCGGTTCGAGGCCAATGGAACGGAGATGGGCGGCGACCTCGGCAGGGGATCGCTCGTCTGCTATTTCGAATTGCCCCGTGGCATCGGTTTTCTTACCCGACTCGGCGCAGGTCCTTCCGGGGATGGGCAAGGAAGGCTGGGTCGGATCGGTGGAGTCTTCCAGCTCGACGCGGCGCCCTTTGACGGTGAGGTGGACATCTTCGCCTCCTTCGCCGGTGTATCCGCCGGGTTCGGTGTGCGAGCCGGCACTGATTGAAGTGATTCCAAGGGGGAAAAGTGCATTCCGGAGAGACTCTGATTCGCGAGTGCTGAGAACCACTCCAACCTGGGGGAAACAGACCCGAAAGGCGCAGAGAGCGCGAACGAGATCGCGATCAGTCATCTCGTGCTCAGGTTGAAATCCTCCCGCTGCCGGCCTCAGCCGAGGCAGACTGATGGTGTAGGTGGCTTTCCAGCCAAGTCGGTAGAGGTAGTCGAGATGAGCTGCCAGCCTCAGCGCATCGTAGCGCCAGTCGACCAGACCCATCAACGCACCGATCCCGATTCGTCGGAAGCCCGCTTCGTAGCCGCGCTCAGGACAGTCCACTCGCCAGGCGAATTTCTTTTTGGGCCCTGCGGTGTGATAGGCGGCGTAGGCCTCGAGATGGTAAGTCTCCTGGTAGACGACGAGCCCCTCGCAACCGGCCGCGACGAGCGGGCGATACTCTCGGGCCTCCATCGGGCCAACCTCAATCGCCAGTGTTGGGACGAGATCCCGCAGCGCGACAAGACACTCCTCGAGATACCCCTCACTCACAAATTTCGGGTGCTCCCCGGCAACGAGGAGGATGTGCCGAAAGCCAAGGCCGACGAGGTGGCGCGCTTCAGCGACGACCTGATCAACGGTTAGGGTTGTGCGCAGGATTGGGTTGTCCCTCGAAAATCCGCAATAGCTGCAGTTGTTGACGCATTCATTCGACAAATAAATCGGGGCAAAGAGCCGCATCGTTTTTCCGAAATGTTGTCGAGTCACGGCGCGAGACTGCTGCGCAAGGGACTCGAGAGAGGCCTCGCTCTGCGGCGAAATGAGAGATTCGAACCGAGCGACCCGGGGAGAGGGCAGCTTCCCGGAGGCCATTTCGGCGAGCGTGTCGTTGAATGACATCACGGCAACATAGTGAGGTGAGAGGGTTCGGCAAACAGGTTCCGCGAGAGAGGCAAGGGGGGTGGGTGATTGAAACTTAAAAGCGATCGAAAAAGAGTTGCGAAACCTTTTCAGGCCCGTTACTAAAGCGACCAATCTATCTCCAATACGTTTGTCATATGGCCGACCCTGCAATCGAAGAAAAAGTGAAAAGTATTATCGTTGAGCAACTCAGCGTTAGCGAAGATCAAGTCAAGCCGGAGGCCAAGTTCATTGACGATCTGGGTGCCGATTC
>JBCCBR010000647.1:0-1995 GCA_039033935.1 Verrucomicrobiota bacterium | reverse complement strand
TTCGGAGAAAAACGTGCTCAAGATCGCTCGAGATGTTACCAGCGGTCTTCGCGCCGCCTACCAGCAGGATTTGATTCACCGCGACATCAAGCCGGGGAACATGCTGGTGACGGAAAATGGCACCGCCAAACTGGTCGATTTCGGGCTGGCGGTTCAGCAGGGCGGCAAGGATGAGACCGAAGACATCTGGGCGACTCCGTTTTATGTCCCTCCCGAAAAACTGGTGGGGGAGCCGGATACTTATCGAGGCGATATCTACAGCCTCGGGGCAACGCTTTATCACGCTCTCGCCGGCAAACCTCCTTTTGAGGCAAACACTTCTTCCCTGGAAGAGCTCAAGGTAATCAAGGCTCAGCCCCTTGACCTCAAGTCCGATGCCCCCTCCGTCAAAAAGCCCATCCAGCAGCTGGTCGATCGGATGATGGCCTATGAGCCCAAGGCCCGATTCGAGTCCTACGACGAAATCATCGAGGAGATCGACACGATCCGGCGGAAGCGAGGAGACCGGGTCACCAGCAACAAGCCTAACCTATTCGCGGCGTTGCCGACTCCGGCGCGGTTTGGAATCATCGGAGCAGCGGTCCTCGCTACGATCGGTTTAACGCTGTTGCTGATCGACCCAGGGGGCGATGATTCTGATGATCCCGGTCTGGCCGGACTGAGAGACAGCGAAAGGGTCGTCAGTGCGAGCGATGAGGCAAAGACTCAGGCGTATATTGAGGGCCGTAAAGGCTTTGTCGAAGGCGAATGGATCCAAGCGATCAAGCTGCTCTCACCTCTCGCCGAGGACAGTGGTGTGCCTCAGTCGACTCGCAGGTGGTCGAGATTTTTTGTCGGAGTGAGCGAATTAATGAAGGGCGACTGGCAGGCTTCTGTTTCCTGGTTCAATCTCGTTGCCTTCGAAGATTTCGATAATGCGTCAGAGCTGCCTCCACTCGAGCAGCAGTTGGTGGCAGCTGCTCAGGAACTGCGCAAACCGCTTCCGGTAATGGGGGAACCGCAGGAGGCGTTTGGAGCGCTCGGTCTCTTTGCTGCTGGCGTGAAAAATTGGCAGCACGGCGAGTTCGATTCAGGGCTGGTATGGCTCGAAGCGTTTAATGATTCCTCGATCCCTGATCAGCTCGATTTTTTGGAACGTCTCAAAACCTTGACCAAAGATTTTCGGGCCGACGCTGAGCGTCTCAGCTCGCTGCCCAACCCACGATTTTCAGATGGGGTTGAGGATTGGAGTCAGGTCACCCGATCCCTTGAAGCGGGCAAGCTGCTTCTCAATTCGGAAGGTTCGGGCCCTCGCCTGATCGAGCGCCGACTGGCGCGGATTGAGACGCTCCAACAAGGTGCCGCCTCCTTTGATGCCCTTCCTGATCCGCGGCAAATCGTTGAGGAGGCAAGGGCGCTGGCCAAGGCCCGTCCCGTCCCGGTCGATCCTCCCGACGGGCCGACGCGACCGACACAAGATCCAGCTTCCCTCGAAATACCGGGCTTGCCTGACCTCGGCAGTCCCGACTGGGAGACTGATCTTGCCCGCATCCGGGAGCTTCTGAGCGCTTTCGAACCGCTCAAAAACACGTGGCAGTTCGCCAATGCGATCAACGAACTTTCTTCCGAAGTTTTCGCGTCCCAATCGGGCACTCAAATTGGTGAGGACCTCGTCGCGACCTACGAGGCGGCAGCTCGATTTCCAGCGGCGTTTGTCACGCTGATGTCGGATTCAGGTTATTACGGCGTCGTCAGGCGGAAAGGAATGAAACCCCTCGAAATGGAAATTACCGAGGCGATCGATGGCGTTCTTCAGGTCGACCTCGGATTTGGGAATAACTCGCTCGAAGTGGCTGAGCTGGAAAACCTCTGGCTGATCGAGACGGCAATTGGTCGATTGCGAGAGCCGACCACAGAAACTGCTGCGGAGTGGGAGATGCTGGTCTCATGTGCTCTTGCCTGACACGAGCTGCCCACGGTCGAAGAAATTGCGCCCGCTGCAGCCGAGCTGTCTCT
>JBCCBR010000646.1:0-1996 GCA_039033935.1 Verrucomicrobiota bacterium | reverse complement strand
GATCAAAGTGCGGCCAGGCCATTTAGGAGGCGCTCGATGCCTTGAATGAGGGTTTTCTCCGGGCAGCCAAAGTTGAGCCTCAGGAATCCTGGGGTTCCAAAGAAGCTCCCGTCGGATAGACCGATCGCCTGCGCGTGAGGAGATCGTCCGTTTGATGGCCGACGGCAAACCGGTCGCTGGACTTGAGCCGGCGGCTCTTGCCAAAAAGTTGGAGAGTTTCTCCGGGGCCGACATCAAAGCGACTTTTGACCAAGCGATTGAGGCCTCACTCAGCGAAGCGATGAAGAGCGGCAAAATCGTCCCGGTCACCCAGAAGCAACTGGTCAAGTCTGCCCGCGGGGTCAAGCCGAGCACCCGCAAGTGGTTCGAGAGCGCGAAGAACCATGCCCTTTACGCCAATCAGGCGGGGCTGTATGACGACGTGCTCGACTTTCTCAACATCAAGCGCTGACGATCTCTCGTCGGCCGCGCTGATTTCTCCCTCCCCAAAGATCCTGATGAGTGACCTCTCCCATGGCATTGTGCTCGAAGAGCAGGGTCGACACGAAGAAGCTGAGTCCTGCTTCCGCGAAGTCCTCGCCCGTGATCCGGATTCGGCCGAGGCTCATCTCCGCCTCGCGATCTGTCTCCGGTCGCAGGGATCCAAACTCGCTCCGGCATTGAGCGAGGCTGACGAGGCGATCCGGCTCGCCCCCGAGCATGCCTTCGCCCATGTCATCCGCTCGCTGATCCTCTCCGACCTGAAGCGGTTCAAAGAAGCGATCACCTCTGCCGATGCGGCCATCAGTCTCGATCCGGAGGCGAGCAATGGCTACGCCGCGATGGCCTTCGCCTACGCTGCGAAGGAGGAATGGAGCAGCATGGAGGAATGGGCCCGCCGCGGTTTGGCGATCGACAGTGACGATGGCTTTGCCGAAAATCTACTCGCACTCTCATTGCAGATGCAGGGGAAGCGAGACGCCCATCGGGAAACGGTCGCGAAGTTGCTGGCCGATGATCCCAACAGCAGTCTCGCCCACATCAATGCGGGGTGGGCAGCCCTCCAAGCGAGCAACCACCGTCAAGCCGAGGAGCACTTTCGGGAGGCACTGCGACTCGAGGCTGATTCATCATCTGCTCGGGCCGGCCTGTTGGAAAGCTTTCGAGCTCGCTCGCCGCTCTATCGCGCTTACCTCGCCTACTGTTTCTGGATCCAGAAATTCAGCGGGAAAATTCGTTGGGTGATCATCATCGGAGCCTATGTCGCTTACCGATTGCTCGAGGCGACCCTCAGCAAGATCAACCCGATCCTTGGGATGGCGGTCGTGCTGATCTGGTTGCTCCTCATTTTCTGGATCTGGCTTGCACCGGGATTCGGCAACTTTCTGATCGCGATGGATCGCAATGCCCGTCACGCGCTCTCCGGGCCTGAAAAACGACTTGGTTGGGCAATCGGCGGCACCGTGATCGGCGGCATCGCGCTGCTGCTCGGGGCTTTGGTGAGCGGCAATATTTCTTTCGGTCTGCTCGGGGCTGGATTGCTCTGCGCGGCGATGCCGGTGTCGTTGATCTTTGACAATGAATCGAGTCTCGGGCGCGTGGTCTTCGGTGGGGCGACACTTGCGGTGCTCGGGCTATTTGCGGTGGCGGCGATTTTGCAGACTCAGATAGTGGCAGCCGGTGAAATCGCAGCGGGGTCCTTCACCCTTGCCATCATCGGATTTATCATCGCGATGCTCTGCACCTGGCTGGGAAATGTGCGATCTCTGCGAGAGGCAAAACCGCAGTGAGTTTCTACTCCTTCAAATCAGAGATGCATACCATGCGATACGGGATCTGGGTGGCACTGGCCTGTGCTGGACTCCACTGGGTCGAAGCGCAGGAGCTGATTGATGTCGACAAGATCAAGCGAGACCCTCAGATTGGAGAAGAGCTGACACTACCGATTGGCGAGACTCGTCTGCAGTTCAGCGCGGCAAACGGCCGTCGTTTTCTCGTCCCGATCAAAACGGGTGGG
>JBCCBR010000645.1:0-2062 GCA_039033935.1 Verrucomicrobiota bacterium | reverse complement strand
GAACCTGTAGCGCTTGCCTCGGCGGCTCAGCGGCAGGCCAGCTTCCTACCAGTCCGCGCACTGGCATCACTCTCGAGTCGGCAGAGGCGATTCGCCAAACCCACGCCGAGAATCACCCAGCCCTCAGGCAATCTCGGCAGCTCGCGAGATTTTTCTGCGGGCTCTCGAGCCCAGCAACGACGAAAGCCAAGCTCCATCGCGATGATCGCTTTGGCCTCCTTTCGGAGATTCCGTTTATGGAAGTGTTAGAGCATATCGAGACGCTCTGAAAAGGATCGCGTGCTCGGCTCAAGCGAGGACGTTCTTGAGTTCGGGCAGACCACCCTCTTCATCCGCGATCTCGAGCAGTCGAGCGGTGGCGGGCTGGATAAATTCAAGAAACTCGGGCTTTCCTTTCACTTCGCTGAGGTAGCCATAGGCCCCGAGAGCCTGCATCAGCCTCTGGCTCGCGCATTGATTAAGGCGACGACGGAACGCAGCTTCGGAGATCGTGTCGCCAGATTCTTTTTTCAGATCAAAGTAATACGCGATTAGCGCCTCCCGCTCGTCTGAGGAGAACTCCACGTAGGGATCATAAATCATCGAGGCGATGTCGTATTCGGGAATTCCCCACCGTAGTCCCTGGTAGTCGATCAGAAAAACGTCTTGGTCGACTACCATGACATTGGTGCTTTGGAAATCGCGGTGGAGCAAACTGCGAGGAAGCTCAGAAAGCGAGGCGGCGAGCGCCTCTAGTTGGCTCGAGCCTTGTAGCTCCCGCGATGCGGTTGGTGAGATGAATCGCTCAACGAATTGATTCGTGAAGTAGTCCTGCTCCCACCGATAGAGCGCTTCGTCGAAAGGTCGCTCCAGGTCAGGGAGACTGGCCGGCGGCTGAGCTTCGCCAATGGCATGAAGCCTGGCCACGGCACGCAGCGCAGCTTGGCAGGCAGGCTTTCGTATCGTTTCCCAATCCGCTTCGCAGAGATCTTTGAGATCCACCTCTCCCAGATCTTCGACCCAGAGCATTCCGAGATCCTCCCGCCGCTGTAGAATCTCGGGAGCAGGGACCTCCATTGTGTTCAGAAAATCCGTGATCGAGGCAAATCGCGAATTGTCGGAACGCTCTTCAGTGTAGAGCATCGCGATGACCGACTCTCCCGACTCAGGGGCAGCAACACGCACGAAGAAACGACCCGAGCCGCCTTTTTCGATGAGAGAAAAGGTGAGAGGTTTGTCGCGCCACTCTTCGAAAAGGACGCGTGTGTGATTTTCCAACTGGCTCAGATCCATGAATGCGGCCCCCACCAAACCACCTTACCGCACGCATAAAAGTCATTTTAATCTCGTTGCGTGAATTACGCCGTTTCGCTACCCTCACAAACCCCTTTTGTATGTCGCAAGATAGAACGCCGCCCCAGGAGTGTGGCCACGATTCCAGCCGAAATCGCAAGAGTGCTCGCATTTCCCGTTTTAAAACCCAGGGGCGCAAGGTCGGGCTAGCTCCGGAACGAGGCTGGGCGAGGCGGAACTATCGCTACCTCAGCGGCAGCCTCCTCCCCGCGCTCGTGAGACGCCGCCAGTCGACCGGAAATGGCGCCCTCCCTGTCTTCTCCCCCCTCCATCCGGATGAGGTCGAAGTCGTCTGGATCGGGCACGCCAGCTTCCTCGTTCGCACGCCCGGCTTCAATATACTCATCGATCCGGTGTGGAAAAAATGGATGGGGCCACTGAAGCGCCACCGCGACCCTGGCATCGATATCGATCACCTCCCGCCTGGCTGCCGCACGAGCGTCCGTGCAGGAGATCGGACGCGGCAAGAAGATTGTCATAGTGGACGGCGTGGGCTATCCCGCCGTCGGCTCCGTCTGCGGCGTCTCCAACGGTGACATCGCCGAGGCCATTGGCTCGCCCGTGCTCCTCGTGGGCAAGTCGGGCGTGGGCGACGCGGTTGACGCGTTCAATCTGAACGCCTGCTTCTTCGAGAGCCGCAGCCTCACCGTCCTCGGCGGCATTTTCAACAAGATCAACACCTCTGGCTATTACTCGCTGGAGAAAGTGAAGGAGCCCCTGCAAAGCTAGT
>JBCCBR010000644.1:0-2065 GCA_039033935.1 Verrucomicrobiota bacterium | reverse complement strand
CTCTCTTCTGGCGCCTCCAGGGGCAGGCCGTGATCCTCGACGGAGACGACAAGCTGTGTCGTCCTTCGCACCGACCGGCGCAGCTCTTTCAACCCCGGACCGATCCGGGCGAGCTGTCAGATCTCGCCTCTCCCGGCGACGATCGCTTCCTCGAACTCTTTCGCAAGCTCAGCGAATGGGAATCGAGCCTGCCAACTGATCCTCTTTGGGGGTCTTCGCCCTACTGGGAAGGTCCCAGTGCCGAACACTACGACGAGCTGCTGCCGGTGCCGGAACCGAAGTAGTGGGCCTTTCTTTCGATCGATTGACTCAGCTGCGCCCTCAGGAGAACAGCTCTAAACGAGGCGACAACCCAAGGTATCTCGCTGTTGAGATTGGATTCTTTGGGGAAAACTTTATCCCGAGGCAATCGGACAGCGGTCGCACATCAGCGAATCAGATTAACTCGGACGTTTCGCCTCAGCGGCAGCTGTAGCGAAACTCTCTCACGGCGGATTGCGGGGATACCCTTTTCCCCAACCGAGTATTCCTGTTTTTGATCCTTCCTTCTTGAGCAAGTTTCGCCTACAGATAGTCACTGATGAAAACTGTCGGATCAGCTGGGATTGTCCTTCTTCTCGTTTCAGGCGTCTTCTCGCAGGATCCCGATCCATTTGCTGAACCGTCACCGGCAGAGCCAATCGATGCTTTCGCGAAAGCGGAGCAATTAGAGCAGGAGGCCGCTGCTACTGCCGAGCCACGCATCACGGTTTTATCGGAGTTCATCGAAATTCCTCTCGCCGATTGGAGCACACTCTCCCGCAGCGATCTCTATGCGAATAACGACAGCGCCCTGCGCAAAGAGATCGGGAGGAGGATGAAGAATGGCGAGGCCACTCTGATCGACATGAGTCTCGTCACCGGAGTCAATGGCGACCAGACCCTGAATGAATCCTTCCGGTTTCTGATTTACCCGGCCGAATTCACGGCTCCGCAGATCGATGAGAAAAATGGTCGCATCGTCCCGGCTGCTTTGGCGGCTTCGGAGTGCTGGGCAGCGCGACACCGCTTCTCCGCTAATATCGTGCTCGGTCAACACGAGACAGTCCATCTTTCGATTTCGCCCGAGATCCAGAACAAATCCGGAGAATCGGAAATGGGTAAGGATAGTGGCAGGGTGACCCAGCCTGAGGTCGCCATCCAGCAGATCCACAGCCAGCTGGAGTTGGCGTCAGGCGCCTTTGCTTTGGCTGGAGTGCTCCGCGCGACGGAACCGACTCGCCCTGACGCGGGGGAGGCTGTTCTCCTTGTCTTTGTCAGGGCTACCGTTGACACGCCCGGGTTGTAGACTTGTCATGACCTTGCGCTTCTCGATTTCCCTCGCAGTATTCGTGGCCGTCTTCGCATTGCCAAACGGCTCGCGAGCGTAACAAGGTGCCAATATTCGCGTTCAATTTGAATGGATCGAGCTCGATCTCGCTGATCTGCATTCTCTGGTTTCTGACCAGACTCTCACTCTCCACGGTGAAAGGATGCGTGAGAAGATTGATGACCTCATCGAGACCGGGCGAGCTGCCGTTGTCCGCGCCGCGATGGTGCAGGGCCAATCCGGACAGAGAATGAAGTCTGATGCCGTCACTCAGATGAGTTTCGCAAGACAGTTCACGGTTCCCGAGGTCTCTGATGATGGCATGCTCAAAGCTGAGCCGGTGGTCGACTCTACCGTGGTGAGGCAGCTTGGCGTCACCGTAGAGATCGATGCCCTACGAATCGACTCTGTCGAACCAAGTGCTCGAGTGTGACAACGTTCTCGAGCTCGGTTGTTCGGCGGGCGAGGCCACCGCTCGACTGCTCAAGCGAGCTCGCAGGGTTGTTGCCGTCGACAAGGCTGAGGTGATGCTAGCCGAAGCGAGACAAAAGGCTCCCGACGCTGAAATTTTAAAAATCGATTGCATCACAGAAGGAGATGTGGTGCGCGACCTTGCGGCGTCGGCGGACGTCGTCTTCCTCGACCTCGGAGGCAGGATGGCCATGTCCAACGCAGTCACCGTGCTCCAGAAACTCCCTTCAAACGTTCGCCTCGTCG
>JBCCBR010000643.1:0-2069 GCA_039033935.1 Verrucomicrobiota bacterium | reverse complement strand
CGTCAATTTTGCTGCGGAGGATGACTTCTGTTGTTGCCATGGTGAGCGAATCGGTCGATTAAATTTGCGAGCGGGACCTGTCGGGCATCACCCCGGAAATGTCAAGCTACCTCAGGGAAAAAAGCACTCACTGCCAGGAACCCGAACCTTTCGAATTCAAACCCCAAGCGCACCACAGTCAAATGGCAGAAGTCCCATCCACCTTTACTCTCAAACGGGGCCAACCCGCCCCGTCCTTTGAACTTCCTACCGCCGAAGGCGACGCGGTCTCGCTGGCTGATCTGAGCGCCGGGAAACGTGCCACTGTGGTTGCCTTTGTCTGCAACCACTGCCCCTTTGTCGTCCACCTCGCACAACACTTTGGTTCGTTCGCGTCGGAGTGGAGCGAACGCGGAGTCCAGTTCATCGCCATCAGCTCGAATGATGTCGACAACTACCCAGCAGATTCGCCCGAAAAGATGGTCACGTTCGCGAAAGCCAATGGTTGGGACTTCCCCTACCTTTATGACGAATCCCAGGATGTCGCGAAGGCCTACGCGGCCGCGTGCACGCCTGATTTCTACGTGTTCGACAGCGGCCTCGCCCTGACCTACGCCGGACAGTATGACGACTCGCGTCCCGGAGGGCGCGGAGGCGATCTCACCGGCGGAGACCTCGCTCGAGCTCTCGAATCGACTCTCAGTAGCGAGCAAGTCTCTGAGCCCTGGTATCCGAGCACCGGTTGCAACATCAAGTGGAAGCCCGGTCATGCTCCAGACTATTTTGGGTAATCACCTTCAACCAATGCGAGTGCTGCTCTCTGCTTTTGGCATCCTGCTTTCGACCGCTTCTGCGCGAGCGGATTCTCCCAATATCGTTCTGATTCTGGCAGACGATCTCGGTCATGCCGATACCTCGCTGGTAGAGGGCAGCGACGTCTCCATGCCCCATCTCGATCGCCTCGCGGCGGAAGGTATCACCTTTACTCAAGCCTATGCCATGGGAGCCGAATGTACGCCCTCGCGAACGGCCTTGCTGACCGGGCGGTATGCTCAGCGCCAGCTTGGACTTGAGTGCGCCATCGGAACTGGAAACGTCGGCCGCTACGACGATGCGATCGCTCTTGCAGAGCAAGGTCAGCTCGGGCTGAAGTCCGAGAGCGCGACCCTCGCGCCATTGCTCCAAAGTGCCGGATATCGCACCGCCATTTTCGGGAAATGGCACCTTGGCTATGAGCCTCACTTCTCTCCTCTGAAGCAGGGCTTTGACGAGTTCGTCGGCTTTCTGGGAGGAAACGTCGAATACTTCGAACACTTCGAACTGTCAGACATCCCTGCCTATGTCTCCGGCACTGAACCGATTGAGCGGGAGGGCTATCTCACCGACCTCATCACGGAAGACGCCCTTGCATTTCTCGATCGCACTTCTGCGGGCGAAACCCCGTTTTTTCTCTACCTGCCACACGCCGCACCTCACTTTCCTTTCCAAGCTCCCGAAGACGGCGACAAACCGACCCCAACCTCGAAAACCTGGACCGATGGAACGCGCGACACCTACCGCAAGATGCTGCTTTCTCTCGATCAAGCGATCGGCGCAGTCTTGCAAAAACTCGATGAACTCAGTCTCGCAGAAAACACCATCGTGATCTTTGCCAGTGATCACGGGGCAATGAAGCCGGGAAGCAATGCTCCGTTTCGCGACTACAAAGGGACGCTCTTTGAGGGAGGCATCCGCGTCCCGCTCGCGATCCGCTGGCCGAGCCGAATTTCTGCAGGTGAGATTCGGAATGAGCCTGTCACCCTCATGGATCTGAATCCCACTCTGCTCAATGCTGCCGAGGCGTTGCCTGAAGCTTACCATTCTGATGGCCTCGATTTGCTCGATCCGGCAGCGCCCATTCCGGCACAGCGCGATCTCTTCTGGCGGGCCCGTCGCGGAGACCGCACCTGGAGAGCGGCACGCTCGGGAGACTGGAAGTATGTCTCAAAACAGGAAAGTGGAGAAACCGAGACATGGCTCTTCGAATTAGGAAAGGACCCGACTGAATCGGCCAACTTGATCGATAGCGAGATTGGACAGGCGACCGAGAT
>JBCCBR010000642.1:0-2071 GCA_039033935.1 Verrucomicrobiota bacterium | reverse complement strand
GCCGTCATCTACCAAGACCACAGAGGCGGAGTGTCTCAATGAGACGTCACGGGACGAGACGACTCTCGACCCGTCGAGTCTTGGCACGACTGGCAGCATTGGTGTTGGCCACGCTCGGGGCAGCCTCGCCCTTGCCGACCACTTCAAGCCGCGAGGCGGGGATTCCCGCCTTACTGAGCAAATCGACGATTGCTCCCGCCCGCCGCTTCGAGAGATCGAGATTGTAACTGTCTTGGCCAAGATCACAGGTGTGCCCTTCAATGATGAATGCCGAGCTGCGGAGAGCATCGGACTGAAGCGCCTTTGCGATCTCAACAAGCTGACGGTGAGCGCGTTCGGAAGCTAGCTCAGTCGAGTCGAATTTGAACGGTAGTGCTTCCTCAGAGAATGCGGCGACTCCTTCGACCTCGATCGCTTTCACAATCGCCGCCGACTTCTGAATGGAGGTCCCATCGGTTTCATCGGCTTTTGATGAGAGAGAGCCGATGAAAGTGGCTGCATAGGTGGCCAGGGCAAAAACCGTTTTGCAAAGGTGGAGTTTCATAAGAGTATCAGGTTCGAGTTTGAGATTCACGATCGGGTAACAGGAATTCGATCAGTCAGTGATTTCGTAAATTGAGATAGCACGGCCAATCTGAGCAGGTGCGAGACCGCCCCCGACACCCTCGATCTCGATCGCTTTGTCGGTGAGCTGCCGAAGCGATTCGACCTTACCCATTTCGATGAATGGCTTTTCTTTGCTGAACTCGAGAGCTTCGTGGTCGGTGAATTGCTGCGGAGACACCGCCGCAAGGAGGATCTCGGTGCCCCCCGGTGGCTTCATTCGAAAGCGGAAATTGGCCGTTGCCTGGCCATCAGGGGCACCGACCTGAATTGTCGCTCCGGCCGGTATCCGATTATCCTGCTGGTAGCCATTGGGGAATATGAGCGTGGCGCTCCCTGTCTTGTCCACGTAGTAAAGTCGAAGGTAGCCATCTTTCTCTGATTTCACTCTTGCAACCATCACCTCTCCCGACCGGTAAGTTCGCTTATCGGTTGCGACCTGCACTTCAAATGCGGAAGGAAGACCCGCTGCCGGCTGTTGGACCGGCTCTGGATTGTTGGGCTCAGCAACATTCTGATCGGGCGTCGGAGATGTCGCTGCCACTTCATCCCCAATCAGCACATTGACAGTGACATCCACCATGGTCTCGACCTGCGGATTTTGTTTGCTGGCCGCCTCTTCATCAATCTGGACCATCCGCTCGTGAATCGCGGTTTCGAGGCTGGTGAGCGGTGCCGATTTCCGAGTCGGGAGCACTTCCGTCAATGCCGTCGTGAACAGCGACCTGCCGACACCGTCGATTACCAGCAATGCCGAATATTCATTCGCCCGACTGCCTGAGATGAGGACGTGCGAAAGCGGCCCTGCATCCTTCGCGAGAGCATTACCTTCTTCCGCACCTCGCCCAAGCATGTCGACATAGTCGAGACGGATTTGTTTTTCAATGACCTGAACACCGTCGGACCCCATGCCTCGGGTCCCTGTGCCGGAGTGGCAGGCATCGATCATAACGAGAGCGCGCTTTGTCCGCAGCCCCGAAAAAATAGCCCGCAGATCGTCGTCGCGAAGCCACGAGTTCTCGTCCTGAAAATCAAAATCGGCTGTCACCAGAACTTCGTCCAGACGGTCATCCTCATCATCATTCAAATCAGGCACCTGGGTCCCATGGCCCGAAAAATAGAATACAACGACATCACCCGGCGCTGCTTTGGCGACGAGTTTGCGGAGAGCAGAAATCAGCTCCTGCTTCGAAACGCGTGAGTCAGCCAGCGACACAATATTTCCGCGAGGAAAGTCAAAGTGATCTACCAGCATCGCCTCAACGGCTTTCATATCGTTGATACAACCGGGGAGATTGGAGGCACCTGCAGCGCTGTAGTCTTCCACTGCTGCGAGGACGGCGTATTTCTCGGCGAAGACCGGAAAGGTGCTACCGATCGTGATGGTGATGAGAGCCCGGAAAAGCAGGGCGAGGTAACGGTTCAATTTCATAGTAATTTATTTGCTGAAAGGATCTGTATCAATTGG
>JBCCBR010000641.1:0-2083 GCA_039033935.1 Verrucomicrobiota bacterium | reverse complement strand
GTGCCATAGCTGCAACTCTATGGTCGTCAGCATTTAGCGTGGGCGTTGAGGTGGCGTGCCACGTCGGAAACCCGGTGGGAAGGCAAATCGAAGTTCCACGGAACACATCCAAGGAGATGAAATGAGTCGCCTTGGAAGATCTCGCATTCCCGCTCCAATTTTTCGGCGAGGAGCAGCAATTCCTCATGGGTCGAAGTGCCGCGAACCTTGTTGAGAATACACCCGAAAACTCGAGGATGAGTCCAGCCTCCATAGATCGCCGCAGCGGTTTCAAGGTCGTCGCTGAGTGCGGCCGGTTCGACCGAGCTCATTGAGTTGACGAGAATCACATCAGCGCCAAGAGCCTGCGCCATCGCCGCGTTGATCTGAGTCTGGAAGGTCTGATCTTTGGTCGGGAGCAGCCCCTCCACGACCATCACGTCAACCTCATCGGCCTGCGAACTGACCCGCTCGACAACCAACTCGAGGAGATCATCGACGTTGTTTTCACGAACGTAAGTCTCTGCCTCTTCCAGTGGCAGAGGATCGGCTGGTTCAAAGCCAGTGGTGCAGCGGATAAGTGAGATCGAGGCATCCTGCTCTTCCTGCCCAAGGATTTCCTGGCCGATTGGTTTGGCAAAGCCTACACGAATCCCGCGACGATCGAGTGCCCGGAAGACCCCCAGAGCGACTGAGGTAAGGCCACTTCCGGCGGAGGAGGCGGCGAGAAAGTAGACGTGCTTCATGAATGGGCTGGTGCGTTGGATTCGATCAATGAGTAGGTCTCGCGGGCTATCATGAGCTCTTCGTTGGTGGGAATGACAAGGCAGGGAATGCTATCGGAAGTGGCGATATTTCCCTCGGTGAGATCGGGTTCTTGGTTGGATTGCAAATCAAGACGAAGCCCGAAAACACCAAGGCGGTTCAAGGTTCGCTCGCGGATTTGCGAAGCGTGCTCGCCAATGCCGCCAGTAAAGACGAGGGCATCGAGTTTGGTCAAACTGGCTAACAAACCACCAATCAAGCGGGCGAGGCGATGGCAGAAAACTTCGATCGCGAGATCTGCGTTTTCGTCGCCGCCCTCTGCCGCCTCGATCAGACTGCGCATGTCATTGCTGATGCCTGATAAACCGAGCAGTCCGCTTTCCTTGTTTAACGATGCTAGAATTCGTTCAAGAGACCAGCCTCGCTCCTTCGCGAGGTAGCCGAATATAGCCGGATCGATATCACCGCTGCGGGTTCCCATCACGAGGCCCTCCAGCGGTGTCAGTCCCATCGTTGTATCGACACTGACTCCACGATTGATCGCGCAAGCGCTGCAACCGTTCCCAAGATGCGCGGTGATCAGTTGCAAGTCGGCGAGCGGTTGCCCGAGTTTTTTCGCTGCTTCTTCAGCGACAAAGCGATGACTGGTACCGTGGAAGCCATAGCGACGCACGTCGAGTTCGTCATACCAGGCTCGGGGGACAGCATAGCGATAAGCGGCTGGCGGCAGCGTCTGGTGAAAAGCCGTGTCAAATACCGCGACGTGCGGAACGTCGGCGAAGACCTCGCGAGCTGCCTCGATGCCTTCGAGATTTGCGGGGTTGTGAAGTGGGGCGAGAGGGGCGCAGTGCGAGATCTCCTGCTCGACCTCTTCATTGATCAGAGCACTACTCGAGAACCGCTCACCCCCATGGACGACGCGATGACCGACGGCTGCGACTTCGATGTCTTTGGGTAAGCGCTCAATCAGCCACTGCAATGCCCCCGTGAGATCGGAGTCCGGCAATGCCTCTTCGCCGCTTTGACTTTCCCCGTCCCAGCTTGCACGACAATCAATGCTCCCCACCTGCTCGACTAATCCGCCGAAGATTTCCTTTTCGGCCAGAATATCAATGACCGCGAATTTCAGGGAAGAGCTACCCGCATTGATCACAAGCAAAGTAGGCTGGTGAATCGTTGTGGGCATCGTGGCAGGTTTAGGAGACCAACTCCTGACGGACCATTCCGCAGCTTCCCTGCCGCGCCTTTGAAAAAAAAGCAACTATCTCGACAAAGTTGCGCTCAGTCGGTCACTGCCCTGCACGACTCGACGAAGCCCGCCGATAGCCGAGTGCGCGAG
>JBCCBR010000640.1:0-2088 GCA_039033935.1 Verrucomicrobiota bacterium | reverse complement strand
GTATCCCGGCCACATCGCCCAGCTGTAGGTATTCGCGACGAGATAAAATAGGACACTGCAGAGCAAGGTGCCGCACCACAGCTTCGGCCAGACATTTCCGCGTCGGCTTACCGCTCCAGCGACTGCTGCGACGCCGAGATAAAACACGATCGACATCAGCGTGTAGCCACCGATCCCACCGGCACCGTGGCGTAAGCCGAGAAACAAATCGCTGACCACGAGCAAGACTACCGGCACCCACCAAAATCGGGCTCCGAGGAGCAAAGCTCCGCCGAAAGCAATCGCCATGAGGGGTGCCGTATTCCCCAAAAAATCAAACTGCGACGCAACGATTCGATACCCTACCGCAATCACGAGAAGCACTGCGATCAGGGCAAAACTGACGCCCTTCCCTTTTCTGCTCTCAGTCATGAAGCTATCAAACAGGGTCGGGTCACCGACTCAACCCTGTTAGGTCGTCGGTCGCGATGGTGCGAGGATCACTTAGGTGAGAGACGAGAGCTTCTCGATGATGGCGTCTTTCATCATGACGCCGGTTTTCGTCTCTTTGACTTCGCCGTCCTTCATGAAAATCAGGGTCGGAACGGCGCGGATGCCGAACTTCATCGCGAGGTCGCGCTGGTCCATCACATCCACTTTGGTGATCTTCGCAGTATCGCCAATCTCGGCTGCGACTTCGTCGAGGACGGGCGAGAGCATCTTGCAGGGACCGCAGTGCTCCGACCAGAAATCGATCATGACCGGAACTGAGGCACCCTCGGCTTCGGTCGAAAAGTTTTCGCTGGTGAGATTAACAATGGATTCGTGAGCCATGATGAATGAAAAAATGAGTTTGTATGGTGTGCAACAAGCGGAAGTCAATCTGTCCGACAATCCGACGCGGTCGGCAAGCAGGAATTTGCTCCGACTGGAGCAGTCGCAGCCACGGGAAGTCACAGCGACAGCGCAGACCGGGTCGAGAGCAGCTCTAGGGCTGCAGTCGTGCGCCGGAAAAAAGCTGGTCAGCGAGAGCCTCTCAATCAACCACCGGCACCCATCTTGGTGACGATTTCGATAGCGAGGACCGCGATGGCCAGGATTAGAACGATGATGGCAAAGGGCATGAGTCCAGATTCTTCGTATTCTTCCTCCCACTCTTCTTCCACCTCTTCAGTGGATGATCGGATCGAGGGCTTTTGCGAAAGGTTAGAGGTGGAGGATCCGGAACCCGGTCCTGTCTTGGCGAGGCTGACGGTGGCTGCGGGAAGCGGCTTCGCTCCGCCAGGTTTGAGTGGGGTCGTGACCTTGCCGGGAGGCTTCGGTCCGCCGGGCCCGGGCGCTTTGGCTAGCGGGATCGTTTTTGCACCAACTGGAGTAGCGGCAGCCGCAGCGGGCGCTGGTGGAGGCGATGGAGTCGCCGCAGGCGGAGCGACTGGCGCAGTCGGACCCGTGGGGCTGATACCCGCCTCAGCGGTTGGCACCGGCTTCGTTGGGCCGAGCGGATCGGGCCCTGGCGTTCTCGCCAAAGGAATCGTCTTCGCACCAGTCGGCGGGGCGGGGGGAGCGGGCGGCGCCGCTGGCAAAATGGGCTTATCAGCACTCGGCGGCGGTGTCGGTGCAGTCGGGGCCGAAGCGTTGCCTACGGGCGCGGTCGGAGCGCTCTCAGGCGGAAGCGGTGCGGTGGCGTCGATCGGCTCGGTGCTGCTGATGGGATCTGTCGGCGCGATGGGACCTGTCGGAGGCATCGCAGTGACCGGAGCGGTCGACGGTCCGTCAGACGGGATTGGCGCAGTGGAGCCCTTTGGCGCGACTGGCCCCGAATCCTCCGGCTGTGCCCGCAAACTGATCCGCACGGTTTCCTTTTTCAGCGGCACTGTCGAAGTGCTCACTGAGGGCTTTTGCGGACCGGTGTCTTTTGGATCGCTCATACGACAAATTTTAAAAAGATCGAGATGCCATTAAGGCCTCGTAGAGACCAGTGTGTCAACAGCTTAATGAAATCCGCCGCCCATTTCTACTATTTTTCCTGATCTCGGCCGGTGCCAGAACAATTTCACGGACGCTGGCATCATGGCTGTCGCTGATGGTTGCCCCAACCTCATGGACCTC
>JBCCBR010000639.1:0-2089 GCA_039033935.1 Verrucomicrobiota bacterium | reverse complement strand
ATCCCAGTCACTTCTCCTAGAAACTCGCGGTCGGCTTTCGGTAGATCAGCGTAGTGCTCCGAATCGATGGGATCCGCGATGTGAGGCGAATGAGGAGAACCAAGCCAGATCACTGCGAAGATCGGCTGGTCCTGACCGGCTTCTTCAATCCACTCAAGAGCGGAATCGACGGCGATAAAGGAACTCTCAACCCCATCAAAAGTTCTCGCCGTTCCCTCATCGGAAAGGGTCGCTCCATTTTCATAAAAGTTGGGTGCGCTGATCCATCGGTCGAAGCCATGGTAACCAGGATTCGATCGGCTCTGCCGTCTGACAGACCCGAGATGCCACTTTCCAAAATGGCCCGTCGCGTATCCAGCCTCGCGCAGGATCTCAGCGAGTGTTTCTTCCTGCTCGCGAATCGGGTATCCCCATTTGAAAACACCGAGCCGGTTCGGAGTTCGTCCAGTCAAGACACTTGCGCGGGTTGGCGAACAAACCGGTGCAGCCGCGTAGAACCGATCGAAACGAATCCCCTTGGCAGCCGCTTCATCAAAGTGCGGAGTGACCACGGTGGGGTGGCCATTGTATGCCATGTCGCCCCAGCCTTGATCGTCGGCCATCACGAGGATGATGTGAGGGCGGGCCGAAGCAGCGGCGCCGCATGCGATCCACACCATCACTGCGAGTGTAAGTATTCTCCTCATTAAGGCAGAGTGGTGGATCGGCACAATTCTCGCAAGAGCTTGTTACCGTCCCCCAATCCTCTATTCGCCTTCACCGAGTGAAGCCTCTCGGGTCAATCTTGCCAACCAGAGCGACGCAGGCCGGCGATCCGGGCATTCCAATCACCGGATCGCTCTTCAGCATCTTAGGTGAGGAGGCCGCGATTCTGGGAATCGATCGGGTCCAATAGAAAGCCACTCAGTAGTCTAGCTCGAGCCTAATCCCCAGCAGCGGCGACAGCAGGTGGCTCTGCCTCTCCATCAGGCTCATTATCTATCTCGCCGTCAGCCTCGGTTGGATTGGCGGGAGCTGATTGACTAGCAGCGTCAAAGGCCTCAGCGGTGCTTCCAGAGACACGAAGCGGGAGTCCCATGAAATGCTTCATATCAAGGAACTCGACCGCCCTCTGGGCCGCCGCGGTATCTTTCATCTCGACCTCGACCGTCTGCGAAGAATCGCCCTCGCCTGATTGCAACGGAGAATGAGCGACGAATTCACCGACTCCATCAAAGAGGTCGCCCAGCTCCTCTTCGGTTGCGCTCGCATCGATCGGCTCAATTTTGATCCACTGGGTCTCGACCTGCTCGATCTCGAGAGGCTTGAGCGCTCGCTCGCCGCGAGCCGGCTTGCGAGAGCGATCTTCCCGTCTCCGGTCGCCACGCCGCTCTCGGGAACGCTCGGGGCGCTCTCTGCGAGACTCACCACCACGATTCTCAGACTCGCGAGACGGCTTGCGATCTTCCCGGGAGTGGGTCCGGGCCGGTTCGACCGAGATCTTCCGACTCAAGACCTCCTGGCCATGAAGGCTTGCGACGGCCTGGCGTGCTTGATCGACATCGCCCATTTCGACGTAGGCAAAGCCTTTTGAACGTCCTGAGTTCCCATGTCGGATGACACAAGCCTCGGCCACGTCTCCATGAGCTCCGAAAAGCTCTTCGAGGGCTTCATCATCGGTCGCATAGTCGAGATTACCGATGAAGAGTCTCGGCCCCGTAATCGTTTCAGGAGCAGGAGCCGGTTTCGGCTCCCGTGGTTTACTTGCTTTTTTCCGAGATTGATTCTTACCGGAGCCGGTCTGGCTCGATTTCCCGCGTCGGTTCGACTTGGCCCACGACTTGTGTGGATCAATTGCCCCGAAAGTGATCGCCTTGACGAACTTCTCCCATGCAGTCAATGGCGGTGGCCCTTTTCGCCGAGAGGGTCGAGGACGGCCTTTACCGTCTCGATTCGGTCGGTTACCCGAGCCGGAGCGACGCGGCCCGCCACCCCCACGATTGCCCGACCGACGATTGCGGTTGGATGAATTCGATCGGTTCGGTCCGCCGGAGCGGTTTCTGGCCTGTTCACTCATGAAACGGGTATTGGAGAAATAGATTCCTAAATT
>JBCCBR010000638.1:0-2091 GCA_039033935.1 Verrucomicrobiota bacterium | reverse complement strand
CTTGGGCGGCGTCGAATCCGCTCAATCTTCAGCCCGAGTCAGCGTGGTTGACTCCCTGGCGGCTGAGGATCTCATGACCCGGTTTCGCATTTGCAAAATCGAAGGAGTCGAGCGAGGATTCGGCCCGATTTTCTGGAGAGGTGGCTGAGTGGTTGAAGGCGCTCGATTCGAAATCGAGTGTAGGCGCGAGTCTACCGTGGGTTCGAATCCCACCCTCTCTGCTCACTCTTTCTTGCCCTTGCCTTTCCCCTTTCCGCTTCTACCAGGGTTGTCAATTTCTCCGTCGCCGTCGCGATCCTCACCGAAAGGGATTTCAGTTTCGAAGTGGATTCCTTTGCGACGACCCTCCTGAACGTGGTCGGAGTAGCTCTTCCGCTCTTCGACTCCGGCAAATTCGTTATTTGCAGCGAGCAAGGCCTGAGCAATGACATGCGGGGGTGAGGTGAGCGGTAAAGCTTCCATGACTTCACCACTCTGGCCGAAGGCGTCAGCGCGAATGATGTGGACCCCAGACTCCGAGGTCGAACCCTCGATCGGATCATCCCAGTCAGCATCGCTCTCCGAGGAAACGAAATCGAGGTGGAATATCCCGATCGCTTTTTCATGGGCAAAGATCGGCCGCAGGACGGTGCGAATGTTTTCCAGCTCACTCTTACTCCCAGTCACGAAAACAAGAAGCCGTTGATCACCCGAGGCGACGTTAAGTGCCTGGCGGAAAGAGTGGAAGTCTTGCAGGAGCATGTCGCTGCGCTCTCCGCGCTCACGATACTCACCGACTATTTCCTCCATCGCCGCGAGCGTGTCCTCAACTGATTCGGCTTCAGCTTCGGCGCCTCTTCCGGTCGCGCCGAGCGACTTTGCCGAGCGCCCCGGACGAGTGAGCTGAGTCTCGCCATCGGGCTCGAGAACGACGAAGGCGGTGTTGGCATAGCGCCCATTGAGCAGCTCACGGATGAGCGCTTCGTGCTCGGCATTTTCGTAGGTTTCGAGACGGACACAGACGAAATCGCGAGAGGCTTCGATAAATTGCTTATTCGAGAACAAACTGTTCTGCGTGTGCGTGTAGCCGGGTCAGAACACGCCGGATATGCCAGAGCAGGTCGCAGCTGCTGATTGGAAGAAAATCGGCCGATTGGAGCGTTTTGCCTCAGCCAAAGCTGTCTCCCAGGTGGTGTACCACATCACTCCAGGCTCTCCGATAGGCTGAGGTGATGGACCGATGTCGGTTGGCCGGGCGCCCTGCCCATAGCCGAGAGTGGCGGCCAGAAGTGAATAGCCGATGATTGTGAGGGATTTCATGACTTGGTAAACCGGCACTCCAAACAATAGTTCTTTGAAAAGTGAAAAAAAAGGGCCTGACGCAAGTCAGGCCCATCGATTGAGTTTAAAAGGCAGGCGAAGGCTCAGTCGTTCTCGCGCATCTTTTCGACAAAATTGTCGACCCCATTGTCAAGAGCTGAAAGGGATCGGCGAAAGATGCCCATGAAGTCCTCAGGTGAAGCCACAAAAATCTCGATCGAAACCCAGACGTTGTCGTTCACGGTGTGAACTTTACTGACTTTCGAAAGCGCGTTGGAATGGTCAGCAGCGTTTTTCACTTCGACTCGCTCGGCCTCGCTTTCGATCGGCCAGATGTTTGCGAGCACGAGGTGGAAGAACTCAAGGTCGTCCTCGGCCACTTCGATAAAGTAGGTCTTGCCCTCGCGCTTGAACCGAACATCGCCATCGCTATCGATTTCCGGGCGATAACCCTCGGCCCGAAGGTAATCGATGTAGAGACGCTGGAGGTCTTCCTCGCTCTGGGCATGAGAAGTCTGGGTGACAGTTATTGCACCTACGGCAATAGCAAGAAGCAGAAGTGAACGGATCAATGTCATGAGATGGAGTGGTTGTATTCCAAGTGTCGAGGTGACAGGAAAGTAAATTAAAATCCCCTCGAAAGACAGCAATAAGAACACCAACTGAGTCGGTCAAGATCAAACCTGACCGTAAAACTGCTTTTTTGAAGATAGGCGCTCAGTCCCGCGCAATTCGCCACGCAATAAAGGCAACAAGCCCGGCCCGCACGGTCCAGAGAATCGTGCGAAGGAG
>JBCCBR010000637.1:0-2105 GCA_039033935.1 Verrucomicrobiota bacterium | reverse complement strand
TCGCTCAAGCCCTGCCCCGCTTTAGGAAAGCGAGGCTACTAATCTGCGGAGACTTCGAGAAAATTGGTCAGAAATCCCCAATCAGGAAGTTGGCGACGACGATAAACCGATCAGACCATTCTAGATCTCGCGGGCGCATCACCCAGACCCCAGGGGCTAGCACTTGCAGAAATCTCTGCCCGCTCAGCCACTGCCCGGTTTCCTCCACGCCCTTCAATGCTGAAAAACTGAGCCCGGTGGCGTCGGCGTGAAGATAAAGCCGTCGAGCTTTTCCCTCCCAGGGGTCGAGAATTTCAATTTCGAATCCAGTCTCCGAGACAGGCTTAGTGATTTCAACGACGGTGACAATGTGATGGCGGGCAGTCTCCCAGGCAGCCTCAAAGTCTTCCGACTCGCGGCGTTTGGCAGCGTAGGAACGGAGGCTCAGGATCGGGCAGGCTCCGTTGCGCAGCGACTGCTCGATCATGTCGTGGACTCGGTGGAGCATTTCGGTGATCGGCTCGCCGACTTCCCGATCAAGGTAGGTCGCATTGAGCGCCGAGAGTCCCTCCGCCTCCAACAGCTCGTTGTAACCGGTCGCGAGGTCAGCCGTCGAGACACCATGAAGTCCCCAGCGTTTTCGACCTGGGTAGACGACCGAGGGACGGTTCCGGAAAAAGCGATCGACCACGAAGCGGATTCGCACCGAGTCGTCGGAGCCTAACAGACGATTAAAAGCAGCCTGGTATTCGGCGCCACCAAATTTCAGGGCATTGAGAATTGCAGTTGGGCCGCAACCGTTCGGAGAATCCTCGTAGTCGCGTTGATCAATGACCCCGATCCATGGATCGACCTGTTCAGTTCTTTGCTGAGCAGCGAGCTGGCTCGGAAGCAAGAGTAGAATTCCCCCCAGTACTATTGCGGAAACTCCAGCAGAGCGCTCACACGTCCATGTTTTCCTCCCCCGCGACGAAGCCGCGAAGCTTCGCCTCGATGAAGCCGTCGAGTGCTCCGTCCATGACTGCCTGGATATTCCCTGTCTCATGCCCGGTGCGATGATCTTTGACCATCTGGTAGGGTTGGAAAACATAAGACCGGATCTGGCTGCCAAATGCAATCTCGCCTTTTTCGCCATATTGGCGCTCCATCTCAGACCGCTTTTTATCTTCCTCGAGCTGAAAGAGTTTCGCCTTGAGGAGCTTCATCGCCATCTGTCGATTTTTGTGCTGGCTCCGCTCTACCGTGCAACGAATCTGAATACCGGTCGGAATGTGGGTGAGCTGAACTGCGGTCTCGACCTTGTTGACGTTTTGGCCGCCTTTTCCACCGGAGCGGGCTGTCTTGATCTCGACATCTTTCTCTTCGACCTCGATGTCGGGTTCGCTTTTGAGATCTGGAACCACATCGAGACTGGCGAAAGAGGTATGGCGTCGGGCTTGGGAATCGAATGGGGAGATGCGAACAAGGCGGTGGACGCCGCGCTCGCAATTGAGATAGCCGTAGGCATTTTCACCACTGACTCGCAGGGTCGCTCCGCGTACTCCGACTTCTTCACCCTCCTGGATATCGATCATTTCGACACTGAAGCCCTGCTGCTGTCCCCACCGTTGATACATCCGCATCAGCATATCGGCCCAATCGCAGGCCTCCGTCCCACCTGCGCCGGCGTGGATCGTGACGAAGGCGTTCTCGCCGTCGTGATCGCCGCTTAAAAGGGTCTGTAATTCTAGTGCATCGAGTGCGCTGACAATGCCGGAATTTTCGCTGACGACTTCCGCCTGTGAGTCTGCATCGCCTTCCTCCGCGGCTATCTCGACGAGCACTTCGAGGTCATCGATTCGAGAGGTGAGCTCCTTGACCGGCGTGATCTTGCCCTTGAGTCGAGAGACCTCGGTCATTTTTCCCTGGGCCTGGTCTTTGTCGTCCCAGAAGCCCGGGGCGCTCATCTCCTGCTCCAGCGCCGAAAGCTTTTTTTCGAGCTGATCGAAGTCAAAGATACCGCCGCAGCTCAGTGAGCCGGGCCTTGAGGGCTTCCGTATCTATGGTGTTGCTATCGTCACTCATGCTTTGCCCGCAGAGGGGCGAGACTCTGGACTCTGTTTATGTTGATTGCAAGCGAGCGCTGG
>JBCCBR010000636.1:0-2120 GCA_039033935.1 Verrucomicrobiota bacterium | reverse complement strand
TATCACAACGAAGTCCAGGCGATAAATCAGCAAGAAGACTGCGGACGGAGTTTTTCAATAGTCTCTTAAAAGCCCTAACTGAGTGATCAAGCTCGCGAAATCTGCTGCTCGCTTTGGGGCTGAGTTATTCGAGATTCCCCTAACACTTAGGCGGAATGGCGCAAGGTTAAGGCCCTTAGTCGTCGTTTGGCCGATCGTCGGAAGACTAAGTATCTTCCGCTACCAGTCTTTCTCGTAGCGGAGCTTGCGAAAAGTTCCGACGGTTGCTGAGATGGTTTCCGAACTCGCTATGCTTGCGCCATTCCTTTGAGCTGTCTCTTTGCCTCAAACAGTCCGATTCCTGCAGCAGTGGCGAGATTGAGACTGCGCCCGCGAGTTTGGGGCAATGTGAGACAGTCGTCAGGCCGTGATGCGAGTAGGCTTTTGGGGAGGCCACGGGTCTCTGGACCAAAGACCAGCGCATCGCCGTCCGCAAACTTGGCATCCCAGTAAACTCGATTGGTCTTGGTGGTGAAAAGCCAGTAGCGACCACTGACATTTGCCGAACCGAGCAAGTCTTCCCAGCTCGGCCAGATTCTAAGGTCGAGCTCGCCCCAGTAATCGAGTCCCGCCCGCTTCAGAGAGCGCTCGTCGACATCAAATCCGAGCGGCTCGATCAGGTGGAGACGGGTGTCCGTCGCGTGGCAGAGGCGTCCGATATTCCCAGTGTTCGGGGGAATCTCGGGTTCGTAGAGAACGACGTGGAGCATTTGCCCTACATCGATACACTTGCGAGCGCTGTGCTCGCGACAAAATCCACGAGACGCGACTACGCCTCGACTGGATCGACGTTGACGCGTCGTCCGTTCCGATCGAAACGAACGTTGCCCTCGACAAGAGAGAAGATGGTGTAATCGCGACCGAGTCCGACGTTTTTGCCGGGCTGCCACTTAGTGCCGCACTGGCGGACGATGATATTCCCGGCGATGACGTGTTCACCGCCAAATTTTTTCACACCGCGACGCTTGCTGTTACTGTCGCGACCGTTCTTTACCGATCCCTGTCCTTTTTTGTGAGCCATGACGTGGTGAAACGCTGAGTTGGAAATGAAACGAAATTCGATAGGGCAGAAAATCACACGGCAGTGATTTCGAGCCGGGTAAGGTGACGGCGATGCCCTTTGGTTTTGTGGTGGCCCTTGCGCCGTTTGAATTTAAAAGCGACGACTTTCTTCGCCCGGAATTGATCGACCACCTTTGCAGTGACGGTTGCCCCATCAACAAAGGGCGCTCCGAAGGCAAGGCTTTCGCCCTCACCGGCTGCGAGGACCTCCTCGAAAGTCAACGTGTCGCCGACCTCGGCGTCGAGCTTTTCGACATCGATCTGGTCGCCTTTTTCGACGCGGTATTGCTTGCCGCCTGTTTTGAAGATTGCGTAGGCCATCGTTTCTCGTCCCCGGGGTTGAGAGGGCGCGAAATTTGCCACCAGTGCCCCCGGTCGGCAACCGCTTTTTTAAAATTCAAAATCAGTCCTCAGAGACGGCCTCACCGTCCCCCTCGCCGATCAGGAGAAAGCCCGACGGATCGAAGCTGGCGGCTTCCTCGACAAGATCAAATTGCCCCGGTTTCCACTCGATTTCGAGCTGGCTCTGGACGATCCGGCCACCGATTCCGGGGAGGAGACGGCCAACCGAGTCCGAAATGCGGCCTGTCTGCGGATCGTGGATCGGGTTGACGCCCTCATTCGGATCAGTCCGGCTCAATGCGATGATCCGTCCCCCAAAGCTGTAGCCGCGCGCCAGCGGCACCTCGATCAGTTCCTCCCAGGCGTCGATTTCTGCCGCGCCAATTTTCCCGAAGACAAAGGCGTAATCGAGATCGGACTTTCCAAGAGAGAGAGCGAGACCGCGGTAAAAATTGAGTCCACCCAGCGCCAGGGTCGCTCCCGATTCCTTTGCCACGCGGAGCAGCAGCCGGTCGTCGGAGCGCTTCGCCCAGGCTCGGCCAACGACGTGCCCACGGGCAAGCAGCGGAGCCCAGCATCCACCAATGAGACCTTCAGCGCGATTGAGCGGCTCTTCGTTTATAACAGTGGTTTCGTGTGGGAAAAAGTTAGCCGCCGTGACCTGGATCGCATTCTTG
>JBCCBR010000635.1:0-2128 GCA_039033935.1 Verrucomicrobiota bacterium | reverse complement strand
CTCTCCCGGTTGGCCGGTGAGCCGGTGCAATAGATGCAGGTCGTCTCATACCGATCGCCTGCACTGTCCCGAGATAAGCCCGCTCAGGCCGCCGACCGGCTCGCCCGCTGGGACCAGATCACGCACATCGCGATCAGGTCGCCCCGGTCCACGGGTTTGCTGAGGTAGTCATCACAGCCGGCGTCGAGGCATGCCTTCCGATCCGAGAGCATCGCGTCGCTCGGGTCCAAAAGGAAGTCATCACCACAGTCGACGCGGATGACCTCGACGAAAATAGCGGCATGAGCTATTCGCGGAATACGCCGAACGCCGTCTGGACGCACAACGATTCCGGGGGAACACCGGTCCTCTATCTGATCTCACTGGAAAACGGATCCCTCCTCGCCACGATTGAGCTGGACGGCACCATCAATCGCGACTGGGAAGACATCACCAGTTTTGAAATCGATGGCATCGCCTACCTCGCGGTCGGCGATATCGGCGACAACAGCCGCAAGCGGGAGAAATATCAGATTTGCATCCTGAAAGAGCCGATCCTGGAAGATCCCGGCGGGAAGTCCATTCAGCTCAAGTTCAGCGAGGAAGATTGGGTCGATCTGCGATTTCGCTACAGCGACGGCTCGCACAACTGCGAAGCGCTTGCCTGGGATCCGCTCGAGAAGCAATTCCTGCTCGTTACCAAAGCCGGATCCCAAAAGGCTGGACTCTACACCCTAGGCCTCCCTGCTACTGATCTTGAAACGCCAGCGGTAGCCGCAAAGCAGGGTGAAATAGACATTCAAAATGTCTCGGCCATGGATATCTCGCGAGATGGAACAGCGTTGATGATCCGGGCCTACGATGCCGGCTACTTCTTCTCACTGGGTGCGGCAGACGATTGGAAAGAAGTCCTCCGCCAACCTCTGCCGGACTACGTCGAGTTGCCCGTCCAGATCCAGGGCGAGAGTGCCTGCTTTTTGCCGGATGGAAAGTCCGTCTTGATCGCGACGGAGAAAAAGAAGCAACCGATCTTCAGAATCTGGATGGATGGGTCTCAATAATCGGCCAAAGGGGACCTCGAAGCGAGTCCGGCTCTGCCGAAGCGAGTTCAATTCAATCTCCGCCGGGTCCCCTAAATTCTCTTGAGCCTGGTCCCGAAACCTGACAATAAGCTTGTCTTCGCCGCCTCCAGCCCTCTCAATTCAACACTCGCAAATGAATACCAAAACACCACCCTCCTCTCCCGGTAAAGCCAATCGGATGAACCGGCGCTCGTTCATCCAGGGTAGCTCGGCTACTGCATCGGTCATGGCCCTGAGCTCGGCGATCGCACCCCATGTCCATGCGCAGGGAAAAGACGAACTCAAGATTGGTCTGGTCGGGTGCGGAGGGCGCGGCAGCGGCGCCGCAAGTCAGGCCCTCACCGCGACCGATACTCCGGTGAAACTCTGGGCGATGGGAGACCTTTTCCCGGATCAGATCGAGTCGAGCCACTCGATGCTCAGCGCCGGAGCCGAGAAGCGCTACGATCGCTCGGCTTTCCCTTCGCTGACCGACAAGATGGACGTGCCCCAAGAACGCCGCTTTGCTGGGTTCGATTGCTGCGAAAAAGTGCTCGAGACGGGGGTCGATATGGTCATCCTCGCGGCCCCTCCTCACTTTCGGCCCGATCACTTCGAGGCGGCGGTCAAAGCTGGAGTCCATGTCTTCATGGAAAAGCCGGCCGCGGTCGACCCAGTCGGCATCCGTCGGATCATCGCATCCGCTGCTGAGTCGCGCGAAAAGAAACTCTCGGTCGTCGCCGGGACCCAACGGCGCCATCAGAACCACTACATCGACATCATCAAGCGTGTCCAGGATGGGGCGATCGGAGACATCGTCGCGGCGCAGTGCTATTGGAATATGGGCCCCCTCTGGGTCGAAGACGCTAAACAGTATTGGGACAAATATCAGGCCGGCGAGTGGGACGACATGGAATACCAGTGTCGAAACTGGCTCTTTCACACCTGGCTTTCGGGCGATCACATTTGCGAACAGCACGTCCACAATATCGATATCATCCACTGGGCGATCGGGGCAGACCCGATCATGGTGACGGGCTGCGGAGGGAGGCAGGAGCGAGTCGAGCCGCAATACGGGAATGGTTACG
>JBCCBR010000634.1:0-2135 GCA_039033935.1 Verrucomicrobiota bacterium | reverse complement strand
TTTATAAAATCAATTCTCAGGACGATTCCTAGGTAGTTCCCAGCTTTCACGGGCTTTTGCTGGACTCACTGCTTCATCTCCTCAACCCGCGCTCCGTCGCTGGAGAATAGGTGTCCCCGCGTTTTTTCCAGAGCTCTCGCTGCTTTTCAACTAGGCGGCTATTGGTGTCCTCAATCTGCCGTTCTACTCTGATCCGGGTGACTGATCGGTATGCAGACTCTTCTGAATCAGCCTTCCGACAAGGGCGGTCCAGCCGGTCTGGTGGCTTGCGCCGAGTCCCTGTCCGCTGTCGGCGTGAAAGTACTCGTGGAAGAGGAGGTGCGGATCCGATTCGTTTTCGCAGATCGCGCTATCCTGCATCGCGGGGCGTCGTCCGGTCTCAGGATCGACGAGGAAGAGGGAAATGAGGCGACTGGTGATGCGCCGGGCTGCCTCGGCGAGAGTGACCTCTTCTCCCGATCCAGTCGGAAACTCGACTTTCAATTCGTCGCCATAGAATCGGTGATAGACCTGGAGCGCTTCGAGCAGCAGATAGTTCATCGGGAACCAAATCGGACCGCGCCAGTTCGAGTTGCCCCCAAACATTGGCGAATCTGACTCACCCGGAGTGTAGGCGATCGAGTGGTCTCGCCCTTCGATCTCGATCGAGAATGGATTCGCCGCGTGATACTTGGATAGGGATCGAATGCCAAAAGGAGAAAGGAACTCCTCCTCATCGAAAAGGTATTTCAGCACCGCTTTGAGGCGCGACGGCGGACAACATGAAAGCAGCCGGAAACGGTTGTCATCTGATGGAGTAGAAACCAGCCCGGCGAGATGGGGCTTCCATTTCAAAAACCATTCGGTGCGTTCGTAGAAGCCCTCAAGTTTGTCGATATGGCTCTCTTCCAGGACCGTCGTGGCAATCATTGGGAGCAGTCCTACCAGCGAGCGCACACGCATCGGGTCGCGCTGTCCGTGGCGCACCAGCCAGTCGTAGTAAAAGCCATCTTCCTCGCACCACAGTCCGTTGTGACGACCGTGCCCATTGGCAGCTAGGGTGATGGTCACAAAATGCTCGAAGAATTTTGAAGCGAGGTCTTCGTAAGCCTTGTCCTCTTCCGCCAGCTCGATCGCCATTGCCAGCATCGTGGTGCAGTAAAATGCCATCCATCCGGTGCCATCGGCTTGCTCCAGCTTGCTGTTGCCGGGGAGGCCATGAGAGCGATCGAAGACTCCGATGTTGTCGAGCCCGAGAAAGCCGCCGCTGAAGAGATTGTCTCCGCCTGGATCTTTCCGATTCACCCACCAGGTGAAATTCATGAGCAACTTTTGAAAAGCAGAAGCGAGAAAGGAGAGATCGCGATCACCTTTTCCGGCAGCGATTTTGTAGACCCGCCAGACTGCCCAGGCGTGGACGGGGGGATTCACATCGCTGAAATTCCATTCATAGGCAGGGAGCTGCCCATTGGGATGGAGATACCATTCGCGCAGAAAAAGACTGAGCTGACGCTTCGCGAAATGGGGATCGACCTCCGCGAGGGGCAGGCAATGAAAGGCGAGGTCCCACGCCGCATACCAGGGATACTCCCACTTGTCCGGCATGCTGATGACGTCGCGATTGAAAAGGTGGGACCATTCGCTGTTGCGCCCGTGCTTCCGCTGCGGCGGAGCTGGATTATCGGGGTCACCGTCGAGCCAATCGTTAACCACAAAGTGGTAAAACTGCTTCGTCCACATCAGCCCGGCGTAGGACTGGCGCAGGACTTCGGCTTCCGAGGCAGGCAGACCTGCTGGAGTCCGCTGGGCGTAAAAGGCGTCGGCCTCATCTGACCGTTCGGCGCGCAATCCGCGAAACGATTCGCCAAACCGATCGGGTTCAGGAAAGTCGAGATCCGAGCGAGTCAGTCGCAGACGGATCTCGCGGCTCTCACCGGGGTCCAATGTCATCGGCAGCACAAATGCCGCCTTGGTCCCGACTCCATCCGCGAGCAGCAATTCGGTCTCGCCATCGATCAGAGCCCGGTGAAAGGCGTCCTTTTTTCCGTGTGGCGAAGTCTGTTGCTTCTTTTTCCAAATCGTCGGATTTGTCTCGTTGTCAGTCAGCCAGCGCTCTACTGACTCGGCCACGCAGCTTGGATCGAGTTCCCAGCGAT
>JBCCBR010000633.1:0-2136 GCA_039033935.1 Verrucomicrobiota bacterium | reverse complement strand
TCCGGGCCAAGGCGAGGACTTGCTGTGCTCTCGGGGTAAAATTATTCATCGTCAGTGTCCCTTTCGTTAACTATAGAGCTAAAATCAGGAGCCGTCAGCCCCTTTAAACGATCACGCACGATATCAGCTCTCAAAATGTCGCGCTCTTCTGGAGTAAGCTTACGCTTTGCCGAGATTTGAAGATGGGCTGGCTGGATATCGGTCAGCAGCACATTGATCGATTCACGCTCTTCGTCGGAGAAGAATCCGAGGTCGCAACCGAGGCGAATCATCGAGAGGTGATTGAGCGCCTCCTTGCTCGTGATGATGTGGGCGTGGCGCAGGACGGCGAAGGCTCTTCCGATCTGATCCTGCATCATGGTGGGGCGATCTTCGAGCATCTTGTAACGGGCGTTTTGCTCATTATCGATCAGCTGATGGATGACTCGGTCGAGATGCTCAATGATTGACTCCTCAGAATTCCCAAGGGTGTTTTGGTTCGATATTTGAAAGAGATTCGCAAGTGCCTCGGTGCCCTCGCCATAAAGTCCACGAACCGCGAGGCCAATCTTGTTGGCCCCCTGGATTGTCTGATTGATCTGCTCGCTAAGAACGAGACCGGGCAGGTGCAACATGGCGGAGGCTCGCATCCCCGTCCCCAGATTGGTGGGGCAGGCCGTGAGGTAACCGTATTGTTCGTCGAAGGCGAACTGAAGCGGGCCGTCCAGAAAGTTATCGATCCGGTCGAGTGATTGGAAGGCCGCGAGGAGTTGAAGACCGGGGCGAATCGCCTGCATTCGGAGGTGGTCCTCCTCATTGATCATCACGCTGATGGTCTGCTGCCGATTCATCACCGAGGCACATCCTGGACCCTTCGCGGCATGCTCGCGACTGATAAGATGGCGCTCAACCAGGACCTGTTTTTCGATCGCGGAAAGACTTACCATTTCCTCGGAGAATGCATCTCGCATTTCCGGGAGTTCTTCGAGGACGGGGCGCACCTCATCCATCACTTGCATCCGATCGCCTTTTCGAGCCCAGCCAGGAAAAGAGTGAAAATCGAGGTTGCGCGCGAGACGAACGCGGCTGGTGATCACGATATCATTTTCGGGCCCCGAGCTGCGCATCCACTCGGCAGGCTTCTTCAATAGCGTGTCGAACTGCATAACGTCGGTATCAGGCGCCTTCAATATCGGCTTCGAGGTGAGAAATTTCGTCACGGAGTCGAGCAGCCTCCTCGTAGTCTTCGTTCGCAATAACGCTATCGAGCTTCTCTTTGAGAGTGGCGAGTTTATCGACTGACGAAGAGGAAGCTAGCGCGGTCCCTTGCTCAAACGGGAGATCAGGCTGAATCGGCTCTGGCTCAGCGATGAGGGCCAAGCTTTCTAGCTCGGGCTCGGGCTCTGCCAAGTCGAGCGTCCCATCGCCAAAGGTAGAGGGAACTTTCCCAGCGTGCTGGGTGTGTTTGTGCATTGCCTCGAGCAGGCTATCAAGGCCTTCATCGAAAACCTGATAGCAATCGGCACAACCAAAGCGGCCGGTCTTTTTGAAATCCGATTGGGTGAACCCGCAGGTAGGACAGGTCAACTCCTCGGAGAGGACGGCTCCGCCGGAGCTGGTTTCCTCTCCCATGCCTTCGAGCATGTCAGCGAGCGCAAATCCCGTCGGGTCGGTGACGCCTTTTTCGTCAGCGCACTTTTTGCAGAGATTGACCTTCTGGACCTTACCGTCCGCAACCTGGCTGAAGAAAATGGTCGCAATCTCGCTGTCGCAGGCGTCGCATTTCATGATCAAACTTGCCATTAACCCAACGAGCGTAGCATCAAGAGCGCCAATTTCGATTCAATGACCACCCTTAATCTACGACAGATTCCCCTCCGCGTAAATCGGGGTCCCTGAGGTTTCTGCAAGTTGTCTGAAATCAGCCATCAGTCGTCGGGTGACCGGCCCGGGCTCACCAGTCCCGATCGTGCGTTTGTCATACTCGGCAACCGGGACGACCTCGGCAGCGGTGCCGGTCAGAAAGACTTCGTCCGCGGTGTAGAGATCGTAGCGAGACATCGCCACCTCATTGAGGGTGAATCCAGCCGTCTTGGCGAGATCGATCACGACCTGGCGGGTGATCCCATACAGTGAACCTGACCCTTTGGTTGGGGT
>JBCCBR010000632.1:0-2151 GCA_039033935.1 Verrucomicrobiota bacterium | reverse complement strand
CCGGTCTACTGCAACTGGGTCGGAATCGGCAACGTCATCAGCTACCTGAAGTTTCGTGATCTCGACTTCCAATCGGACCGGATCACCGGGAAATACAATCTCGGCGTCAATGGCACTGCTAATGGCACCGGCGCTGGTTATTTCGTGATGCGTAGTCGGTAAGTCGGCAGTTGTTCGTGCTATGTAAGCCGACTGGACGAGGGGTCACCCGACCCATGCGCTCAGTAATATTGCCTGAGAAGCAGGTACACGACTGGCCCCGTAATCGCGACGTAGAGCCACATTGGAAACGCGATTTTCACGATCTTTCGATGCTTCGTGAACTGCTTTGAAACCGCGTAACTGAGACTCAGCAGAATAAAAGGAAAGCTGACTGCCGCGAGCACGATGTGGGTGATGAGGAGAAAGAAATAAACGGGGCGGATCCATCCCTCGCCGCCGAATTTCACCTCCCCATGAGTGATGTGGTAAGTCACGTAGCTGAGCAGAAAGATTATCGAGAGAACAACGGCGGCATTGATGAAGCGTTTGTGCAGATCGGCTCGCTTCATTTTCAAGACGGTGTAAATCGCTGCAACAAGGCACACTGCGACGAGCGAGTTGAGCGAGGCGTTGATCGCGGGGAGGATCGATAGATCGAGACTGTCAGGGATTGGCAGAGTGAGACGCTGCATCGTTCCGACCAGTAACCAGACTACCAGCGTGAGTAACCAGCTCAAGATCACGAGCCGCTTGCCGAGCTTTTTATCAGCAGGCAAACGATGGAAATCCGACGGCCGCTGGGGTTTCGGTGGCTCGGGAACGTCTGTTTGAGCAGATGGAGAAGAGGCCAACATTTTCACAAGATAATACGCCTGAGGGACTTTTCAGGGAATTTGCGACACCGAAATTTGGGATGCGTCGACGGCGGATCGGGTCGCTTCCACCAATAATCGGTCCGCCGCACGGCCATCGCGGACGACCGGGGACGGTCGTCCCTACCTTCGCTTAGGTAGGGAACTTCGTCCTCGAAGGTCCGCCGCCCCTCACTGCTTCGGAACGCGCCATCATCGATTGGTCCGCCACACGTCTACCGCGGACGACCGAGGACGGTCGTCCCTACCCCGCGAAATTCTTGACCTGCGTCCGACTTCTGGCCTAAAGATGAAACCTCTATGAATCGACGCTCATTTCTTGGCCAGCTCAGCGCGGGTGGCTCAGCATTCGCCCTGGCACCTCAGCTCATCGCTGCGGAATCTCGATTTCCGCTGGCTCTGTCTCAGTATTCACTCCGCTCGATGTTTAAAGACGGGTCGCTCGACGCGCTCGATTTTCCCACATTCACCGCGGACACCTTTGGAATCAAAGCCATCGATCTGTGGGAGGGCGGTCTGCCCAAAGACAAGCTTGATGACATGAGCTACTTCGATCAACTCCGTGCCCGGGCCGACGAAGCTGGAGTCCATATTTTTCTCCACATGGCCGGTGCCTACGACTGTGATCCTGCCAAGTCAGGCAAAAGCTTCGAGGGCATCCTTGCCTCGCTCAAGCGAGGTGCTCATCTCGAGTGCGACTTTGTGCGGGTCTTCCTGAAGGCGCCAGGGACAGACGAAGCGGCCGGCGTCACTGCTTGCGCTGAAGCGCTCAAACCGCTGGTCGAAGCAGCTGCCGAGCACAAAATCACCGTCGCAATCGAGCCTGGAGCCTCTCAGCTCACAAAGCAGGGTTCCTTTCTGGTCAAGGTCTTCGAGGCGGTCGAGTCTGACGCCCTCACCCTAATGCCCGATTTCGGAAAACTGGAGAACAACGTCTATGCTGGCACCGAAGCCATGCTCCCCCACTCTCGGGCGATCTCCTGCAAAATGCACAGCTTTGATGAGAGCGGCAATCAGCCCGATTTCGATTACCCTCGTTTGGTGAAGATGATCAGCGACTCTGACTATTCGGGATATCTCGCTATCGAATGGGAAGGGAAAAAGCTGGAACCCGTGCCAGGGGTGAAAGCTTCCCGGGCAATCATCGAGAGATCGCTTCGATCGGTCTGAGCCGACTGCGAATATTCAGGGCGGATCAGGAGCCGTAAAACAAGAGAGGCCAGCGAGATCTGACAGAGCTCTCTAGAAATGCCTCCTTAGAGAGAGCCTTAGCTGTTCGCGAAACCAACGACGGTCT
>JBCCBR010000631.1:0-2152 GCA_039033935.1 Verrucomicrobiota bacterium | reverse complement strand
GTAGGGAGCGGTCGAGCAGAAACTCCTCTTGCTCCTCCCCGTCAATATTGATGCAGCGGAAGCGAGCCTGGGCCGACTCACCTATGGTATCGAATTCGATCAACCCAAAGCTGCACTGATCGCGGTAGCCCCAGATGAGACCCTCGGTCTCGACCACGCCATGGGTGTGCCGGTTGGTGAGCCGCGAGCTCTCGAATTCGTAAAGCGGATAGGCATCATCACGATCAATTCGTCGCAGATCCGTGCGGTGTCGGTCAGCTGCGACGAGGAAAACCCCCTCGATTCTCTCATCAGCGATATGATCAAAGATCGCCTCGCGCTCCTCTGGATAACCATCCCAGGGATCGAGGCTACCGGGCTTGATACCAGGCGTGAAAGGCACCGGAGAAACTATCACTTTAAAAGTAGCCTGAGACGCCGCGAGACCTTTCAAGAGCCACTCGCGCTGCACGGGGCCGAGCATGCTTTTGCTCTCACGGTGCCGATAGTATCTGCCATCGAGCATCCAGAATTCCACGTCAGCGATCGCAAAGTGATACCAGCATCCCGGATTCTGATCGCCGCCGCCATACCCCGGATTTGCCCAGTTTGATCGAAACACCTCCCAGACAGGCCGCTTCCAGGCAGGCTTATCGATCGCCGGGCCGGGCATGCAGTCGTTGTCTCCAAAATCGTGATCATCGTAGATTGAATAAATCGGGACTTCTGCAATGAGGCGACGCCACTCGGGAAGTGATTGACGCCGATGATAGCAATACCATTGGGTTTCCGGCTGGGTCGGGTCGTCGATGTAGACGTTGTCACCGAGCATCAGCATCGCCTCGGGCTCAAAACCACGAATGGTGTCCCACATCCTTTCCCACTCCGGGATGTATCCGGCACCGCCACCGAAGGCGACTTCAAAAACGGCCCCCTCATCAGCTGGCGGATGGGTGTCAAAACCGACTGATGCGATCTCGATCCAGCCCTCTGCGGTCTCTTTTTCGATCACCACATCATAGCGAGTCGCTGGATCGAGGCCCACCCAGTCGATCACCGCGGCATAAGCACCGGGCTGGTCTGCCGTAAAAGGCTCAGTGGTCTGCTCTCCAACTCTCCCCCGCACTGTCCCAGACTCGCGCAAGCGAATCCAGGTCTTTGCTGAGGTGTCGGTGACCGCGCCCAGCATGGGACCATGAATCACAGCAGGCACGTCGGAGACACCGGGAAGACTCTCAAATCTCGGATGCGCCCGCAGCTCTGCGAGCCACTCGCTTCCACCTGCCCAGAGTCTCGCCGGATTTAACCCAGCGGCGAGACCACCCTCTGCCCGCTTGATCGCTTCATCGGTGTCGCCGATGGAAAGGGCTCTCATCATCGCGATGACATGCGATTCGACCCGACCAGCATCCGCTCGCGGGTTGATAAATTCCTCCGCATATCCCGAGCCGTCTCCTCGATGCAGCGCAATCATCGCGTCGCGTTGGGCATCGTGCTGAGCAGAAGAAATGGAAAAAATGAAGAGGCAGAGAAGCGTGCTGCTGAGGCGTCGGATCATGACATGCGATTGAAACGGATGGCCCGCTCCAACGCCACAAAAATATCCCCCCGATCCCTTGATTTCACCGTCGCTCCCGCTATAGTGCGCCCCGCGTTAACTCCGTGGTGTAACGGTAGCACAACAGATTTTGGTTCTGTTTGTCAAGGTTCGAATCCTTGCGGAGTTGCCACCTATCGGGGCGTCTCTGCTGAGCCCGCACGCTTGAATTCTCCGCTGCTCGGCCCCATGCTCGCGCCGCATGCTGCGAACGCTTTTGATCCTTGGGCGAATCTCAAATCTGCCGACCGTCTGGACCAATGTGTTGGTTGGGTGGTTTCTCTGCGGGGGCAATTGGAGCATGGCCCTGCTCATGGTGATCTCGGCTGTCAGCCTGCTTTACATCGCAGGGATGACGCTGAACGACGCTTTTGATGCTGCCTGGGATCGAGAGCATGCGCCAGAACGCCCTATCCCAGCAGGAGACATCTCGAGAAAGGCAGTAGCGATTCTCGGAATCTGCCAGCTGCTCGCAGGGTATGGACTGATCGCCGTGTTCGACCAAGGGCTCATCTGGGGCGGCGCGCTTGTCCTTTCCATTCTTGCTTACAATTGGCTCCACAAAAGGTTCGCCGC
>JBCCBR010000630.1:0-2156 GCA_039033935.1 Verrucomicrobiota bacterium | reverse complement strand
GAATTAATTAAGAGATGTTTATTATTGTAAAATCCGTAAAAAGATTATATTTCTGTGGCTAATCGGCTTTTCGGAATGAAAAAATTTGCACAAATGCTGGCTTTTGCCTGCTTCCTCCTCAGCGTCGTGCTTGGTGGAGTATTTGGTCTCCGGACTGAAATGGAGTCAATTTGGCCGGTCTGGAGCATTCTTGGGGCCGCTGGCTTTCTGTCTGTGCTGACAATTTTTTGCGACACCTCGTTTCGAGTGTCGAGGGCCATCCTCATAGCCCTGTTTGCCTTGGTGATTTATTTGCTGGTGCGAGCGAGTGAAAGTCCGGTGGTTTACTTCGGTAGGTCCGACACCGCTCTGATCGTTGGTGGCTTCGTTGCCTTCGTTATCGCTGTGACGGTCTTTACGAAGGCGTCGATGAGACTCAAATTGATCGCGATCTGGTCGATCCTGCTGCTCGCTCATGGATGTCTCGCTCTGGTTCAGGAGCTTGCTCCGACTTGGGGCGTTCTGGCCTGGTTGCAAAATTGGCCCGGAGCCGCGATGGGGGCGGGGCTTTTCGAGTCGGAAGCGCATCTCGGAGCGCTCGTCGCCGCTTTGATCCCGATCTGGGTCTCATTGTTAATTTTTGGCCGGGTAAAAGCTCGGACGCGTTTCGTCCTCGCGGCACTGACGGTGACTATGGTCGTCTCGATCGGGCTGATTGGGAATTATCCTGCTGCACTTTCTGCAGCGATCGGGCTGAGCGTGATTTTCGGGACTACCGCGTTGGTCTTTCGGAAACGCTTTGCTGCTCCATTGCGGATCGTCGGAGGAATTGCGATTACCGCAGCACTCCTTGGGCTCTCGTCATTGGTGTGGCTCAAACCGGAATTCGCAAAGCGCCATATTGCTGAAGGCCTGCTCCTCAAGGATGGCGAGATGTCGCTGCCATCGGTCTGGAGCGCTCACTGGCAGCAGGTTGCGGAAAGTCCGATTATTGGAACCGGTGCGAGGACTTCGATCTTATTCGGAAGGCGCTTTCGCTCTCCCGACCTCGCCGAATCAGTGGCGGAACCTAAATTTGCACACAACGAATTTCTTCAGCTCACGGCGGATTATGGAATTCTGGGGCTATCCCTCGCTTTGGTCGTTGGCGGGATGCTGCTGCTGAACGGCTGGCGTTTCATCGCGGCATACCGTGACTTCACCCCGCCGAAAGGACGCCGTCTACCAGCCTCCGACCACCTTGCGATAGCGATTGGATCGCTTGGAGCCTTTTCCGCAATCGGCACCATGGCGTGTTTCGACTACGTGCTGCACCTTCCTGTCTTCGTGATGATGGTGGCGAGCCTGGGAGGGTTCCTCGCTGTGCCTGACCCGATGGCTGCTGCATCGCAAGCTCCCAAAGTCGTTGCAATTCCCGGCGGGGGGCTACTTTTTGCGGGTCGCGCGCTCGGCTTCGGTTGTGGCATTGCCCTGCTCTGTTTTGGCTTTGTCTTTTCGCGGAGCGAATATCACTTTCGGGAAGCCCAGCGAGCCCATCAGGACGGGAAGGTCGACTTCCAGGTTTTTCGCCACCTCAAAGCGGCTCGTGACCTTGATCCATCGAACCCCTTTGTTCGCATTCTCAGTGCAGAAGTCGAACTCGAATCAGTGAGGTCAGGGATGCCGGAGCTTGCTCGACAGGATGCACTGGAGAGAGCCGAGAGCCACTACGCAGCGGCTCAAAGGCTTTATCCCGAAAACGTCGAATCAGCGATTGGTCACGCAAAAGTGCTGATGCAGCTCGGGCGAATCAGCGCTGCTCGAGAGCGTATCGCTGATGCCCGCGAATGGGCTCCGCTCTATGGGTCGCTGATGATTGCTGAAGCTCAGCAGGCTTTTCGAGAAGGCGATCTTTCTCTCGCCCTTCTCCGGTATGAGGAGGCTCTCAACGCACCCGCCTTTCGCGATACTGAAGCGGCTCGTCAGGGTCTCTTGTCGATCGACCAGTGGCGGCAAATTGCGGGTGGCAATACTTCACCACCCGATCCCGATGACGCCGGCGCTCGACTTCCCGAAGCCAAGGTGGACGAGAGACGGGTCGCCGGACGTGGGGGGGAGGTAAAAGGTAAAAGCTAAAAGGTTTGCGGGTCTTGGAGGGGCATATTCCTCGTCCTCGTCCTCGTCCTCGTCCTCGTCCT
>JBCCBR010000629.1:0-2159 GCA_039033935.1 Verrucomicrobiota bacterium | reverse complement strand
GCGAACCGGTAGAACCGATCTCCCGCGATGGTTGAACTCTCGAACCTTGATTGTCGCGTTGAGCCTGTCCTCAGTGCAATTTATCAGTGCAGACAGAACGCCCCCTTTCGCGTATGGACCACACTTCAAGAGTGCAGATCAGGTTTTGGTAGCTCGATGCGTCTCAATCGAAACCCGCGAAAAGACGCGACCTGACAAATTTGGCGTGCATGTGAAAAGGCTCACGGCACGTTTTCGTGTCTCATCAGTGATGAAGGGACCTGAGACTTGGCGCGAACCAAAAGTCGAATTCAGCACTATCGAGGTCGTCGACGATACCAAGTTTGAGAAGATGGATTCACTGGATGCTCGAATGCCTCACAGGGCTATGGAAAGAGCGGTAGTCTACGAGGCTGACCGCTCCTACATGGTCTTTTTTAAGCAAGGTGAAGTCCTCGCGTCCATCGAAGTGCCGACCTACCAGCGCCGCTAGCAATTAGACTTTTGTCGAAAAGAATGAATCTCACCCGTTTGTTTGTTTTCATGGAACTTACCTTTCCGATTTTTGGGAGAGCCGAAGTGGGAAGCATACCGGGTAAATGGTAGCATCGGCATCCTGCCGATGAGTAGTCAGGTAACAGCCCAGCCGCCACGGAACGGGACCGGTCGGGAAAGCACGTCGCTACGACTTTCAAGTGTTCGGTAATCTGATCTGCTGAAGCCGGTGACAGGAGCCGGAGACAGCCCGAGGCAATGTCGCCGCTCCTTGTCTGCCTAAGCTTTCCTCGCCTTTCATTCACCCCAAGTTCGCGATTCATCCTTGACCTGAACTTTGCTTTTTCCTTATGATCTCGGCCCTGCCACCGATGGCAGCACCTCCAAACTTCCCTAATTGATTCCATGAAACTGACTCGAAACGCCTCTGCTAACGACACCGGATTGACCCTGCTGGAACTCATGGTCGTCGTTGTGATCATCGGCACGCTGATGGCCATTTTGATTCCTGCTGTCGGCAAGGGCAAGGAACTGGCGGTGGCGGCGAAGAGCACCGCGGCACTCCGGGAGATCGGGTTGGCCACGTTGAATTGGGCTTCGGACAACGGGAATCGGCTCCCATCGCCACAATATCCCGGTGGCATGGAGGTGCCTCCAAACATGGACGCGGAAGACTTTTTCCCGGAATTCTACAATTTGGGCGACTCGGGCCTCTGGCTCGATGGCGTCGTTTTCGGTCAGATGTATCTCGCTGAGGATGCCGGGGGCGCCACCACGAACTACGAGGTCGATTCGCAAGGCACCCACCTCAAAAACACGTTTTTCGAGAGTGTCCAATCGGTGAAAAAAGACCCGCTGGAGACCGATTGGCACCGGCACAGCTACGCGATGAACTCGAATCTGCAGTATGACCGCATTTACGATCAGGTCTCTTCATCTGATCCCTACCTGACGGAAAAGACGCTCGCGAATCTCACCTACATGCCGAAAGCGATGCTCTACATCGAATGTTCGGAGCCGAACGTCGTCGACTTTGAGGATCGCGAGACGATCATCGCGACCTTTGAGGAACGGTGGAGCGGTGGCAAAGGCATCGTGACATTCCTCGATGGCCACGCGGAGCGGTTGGGTGAAAATGAAATTCCCGATGCAGATCCCGAGACGGATCGAGAGTCGAGCTGGTTCTGGCGCGGGGTCGACCCGGATTGATGGCGAGCGGCTATTTCCTCAGCTCCTCAGCTCCTCAGCTCCTGCGGGTGCGTTAGCTTTGTCGTAGGCTTCCTTCGCGAGGCGGCGGGTTTCACTGACAGCGAAGGTGCAGGCCTCGGTGCAGATCGAGGGGATAAAACGGCGACTGCCTTTCAGTTTGCTCACCGCGCAGGTGTCGTCGATGGGCCAAGCGATCTGGCGAATGCAGCCACGAGCGCAGGTCTCGCGCATGATGCGGTTCGCCATCTGGTCGGTGATCGCCCCGGCGAACCGATATATCCCGGTCTGTCGATCAAGGGTTTGCCGTAGTGGGGTAGGAGCGTGGATGCCTGCGTCATAGGCGATCCAGGTCGCAAAGACGCCAGGGTAGATCGCGTCGAGATGGCTCAGGAATTCGTCGACTCGTTCTGCCCGACTCATCCAGCCACGGGCCAGTGTCGGTGCGGTCTTTAGCGGACGGTAGTTGCCTTCTTCGT
>JBCCBR010000628.1:0-2161 GCA_039033935.1 Verrucomicrobiota bacterium | reverse complement strand
CTTCGGGCCAGTCTGCGCTGCCGAACTGATTCTCTTTTTCTTGATGCCAGGCTTCGTCGAAGGGCGGGAAGTAGGCAGGCAGCTCGTCGAGATAAGCACTCGCGAAGTCAAGGCAGAAGGGGCGCTGGACGATTGAGATTCTTATTAGTGGGTATTCAGGGGCGGAGTCGAGCAGTCTCGGGATTCGAAATTGGCCCACTTGATGGCAATTTTCTTCGTTCAGACGCTCATAGACTGCCAATTCGCGCTCGAAGGGGGACTCATCTTCGAAAAGTTTGATGGCTGAGATTATACGATCATTCGGGCCTCTGACCGACCAAACCCGTCCATGAATCCCAAAGCCAAGTTGCTTTACGACCGTCAGCGTGTTAACTCTGAGATACGGTTCGATCGTTTCGAGAGACATGCCTGGTCATTCTGCTTTTGTTGAAATGCGACTCATAACCAGCTCGGGCGAGCTGGAGGTGATTGAGTCGGGAGACGGTTTTCTGCAGCTTAAAGTGCCCGCTAGCATTTCCCCAGGGCAGGCTCAATTCAAGCTCTGGATCGATGATGAACTGTTCGAATCGACTATCAATTTAGCGGGCGCGATCGACTCCGACTATATCGAAGTGCTCCCCATCGAAGCGCCGATTCCGGCCATGGCCTGACCAGATCGGTAGTTCAAACCTCACCCTCGATCGTCTTGCGTGCCCAGGCAGCGGCCCCGAAAACTCCAGCATCGTCTTCCAGTCTCGCGGCGACGACATCGAAGCTTTTCCGGTATGGGGACAGGACGTGCTCGCGAGCTGACATCTCCACTGTTTTGACGTAGAGATCGGGCATTGCCTCAACCAGGCCGCCACCGAGGATGAATCGATCGGGCGCAATCAGATGGACGAGCGTGGCAACTCCGTAGCCGAGCAGGCTGGCGGCGCGGCGAACGATATTCTCGATCTCGATATCACCAGCCTCGATCGCAGCGGCAATTTTGCCGCTGGTGATATTCGAGATATCGGTGCCACACGACTCGAGCAGATTCGGGGCGAGACCACGGTAGGCGGCGCGGGCCGCCTCTGAGGCAATTTTCAATCGCGAGCATTCCAGCTCGAGGGTGGTGGTGTCTTCGCCATCGCCGGAGGTTTCCGGTTTGATCGGGATGTGGCCCAATTCCATGCAGGAAAGCTGGCTTCCCTGGAGCAGTCGTCCGTCGAGCACGGCGCCAGCCCCAATGCCGGTCCCAGGAAAGATCCCGACGGCTCTTCGGCTGCCCTGAGCGGCCCCGGCGATATACTCAGCAAACACGCCTGCGTCGACATCATTGCAAATGACGGCGCGGCAGTCGAAGGCTTCACTCAGATTGGCCTCGATCGGCACCCGCTGCCAACCAAGGTTGGGAGCTTCGACAATGGTGCCTTTTTCGGGATTGACTGGCCCGGGACACCCGACTCCGATACCGGCGATCTTCTTTGGTGATACATCGGCTTTTTCGAGGGCGAGCTCGATCGTCTCGACCATGCGTTTGAGACCCGATTTTACCCCCTGAGCTCCGAGGGTTTTCTGCTTAGCTTTGCCGAGTATTTCGAAATCATCATTGTAGACCTTGGCCAGCATTTTCGTGCCGCCGAGGTCGAAACCGATCCAGATCCGGTCTTTCTTGGATTGCGAGCTCATGGAGAAAGGGAGGTATTCAGGAGGAGGTCAGAGCGAGGGCCTTTTGACGCGCCCAGTGGTCGGCCGAGAGTAGGTCATCAAGTGATGGCTGATGGACAGTGTCGTGGTCGTGCATCGCAGACTCGACGGTTCTCCAGATCCCGGGGAACGCGATCTGCTGATCGAGGAATGCATCGACCGCGACTTCATTGGCCGCATTCATCACCGCAGGAAGGGTGCCGCCGACCCGCCCTGCTTCGCGAGCAAGCGACAGTGCCGGAAAGTCGTCCCATCGGGGCGCTTCGAAATCGAGTCGCGCCAGTTCCGCAAAATCGATCGGCGGGAGAGTGTTCGGCATTCGGTCGGGCCAGGTCAGCGCATATTGGATCGGGAAACACATATCGGTGACCGATAGTTGGGCGAGGACTGATCCATCAATGAATTCCACCATGCTGTGGACGATACTCTGGGGGTGGACGATCACGTCGACACGGTCCATTTCGATATCGAAGAGCCAGCGGGCTTCGAT
>JBCCBR010000627.1:0-2163 GCA_039033935.1 Verrucomicrobiota bacterium | reverse complement strand
TGACTGGAAACCAAAGATATGAAATCGATGGACGTTTTAGGGAAAATGATTATCCTTTTGCTTCGCCCTATCATTGGGTGGCAGCTTTAGAGAAAACATCTTCAAAAATTGGGCGAAAAAGCTGGCCTTCGCGTCGGACGAGGCGGCGTTGATTGCTTCGGTCAAAGCACCGCCTTCGCTCACTTTGCCGATCTGGCCGCTGACGATCGTCTTCCCAAACAAATCTCTCCCAAAGAATAGGCTGTAACCAATCAGCATTCCGAGGCCTTGTGTTACAAAGACGAGCAGACTCTGGGCTTGTCCGCGAACCTTCTCGGGCGCAACTGCGTCGGTATACATGAAACCAGTCACAAAAAAGAAGTCGTAGCAGATCCCGTGAAGCGCAACGCCGAGCAGTAACATCCAGGCGACCTGATCGGGCGCGCCGAAGGCGAAGAGCAGGTAGCGAGCGGTCCAGCAGAGCATACCAACCAGGATCATCCACTTCACCCCGAGACGACGAAAGAAGAACGGTATCAGGAGCATGAAAATGATCTCTGACATCTGGCCGATGGTCATCGTCGCAGCGGCCTCCTCGAAGCCGGCGTGTGAGAGGAAAGTGCCGGTCGCTCCAAAGTAGAAGGCGAGGGGGATACAGATCAGCAGCGAGCAAACCATGAAGACAAGAAATCCAGGTTTGGCGAGCAGTTTGAAGGCATCGACCATAAAGAGCGCACGGAGATTAATCGGCTCTCCCTTGGCCGGGGCCGGGGTGTGAGGCAAGGCAAAGGCAAAGAGTCCCATAACCAGCGAAGAGATTGCTCCGAGTAGCATGATTTTGAGCTCGGCACTCCACCCTAACATACCTACCAGCATCCCGGCTGCGATCCAGCCGATCGTTCCCCACACCCGAATTTTTGGAAAGGAAAGACGCGGAAGATTGGCAAAACCGATTGTGTTGGTCAGACCGAGAGTGGGCATGTAGCAGAGCATGTGACCGAGGAAGAGCCGTGACATCAGCTCCCCCTCACCGGCGAGGGCGGCCCGGTAGGCGAAAAAGAGCAGTGCTGAGGCGAAAAGAAACAGCACCCCAAGAATGATCTGAGAGGGAAAGAAACGATCCGCGATGATTCCAAGGAAGAGCGGTGCAATAATCGCACCGAGTGGGACGGCATCGTAGGCGGCTCCGATAAAATTAGCGAGCCCCGCCGAGTCGAGCGCGAAGTTGATTGTCGAAAACCAGGACCCCCAGACAAAAAACTGGAGAAACATCATCGTGCTCAGCAGCACGAGGCGGGTGGTGGCGCGCGATTCATTCATGGTCAGTTGGTCGGGTAGGCCGATTTTGTTTCCGGCAGCCCGCGCATTTTAGGCTGATGCGGAGAGATCAGGCAAACTCCAATCGAAGACTGATTTAGCCGTTCGTCCCGTAATCGCGCGCTCCGAACAAGGCGGAGCCGACTCTCACTTGCGTCGCTCCTTCCTCGATGGCGACTTCGAAGTCATGGCTCATACCCATGGAGAGCTCAGGAAGCTCGAGGCCACTTGAGACCTGAGTGGAATCGCGTAGAGAACGCAGGTTAGCGAAGTGCGGGCGAACCTTCTCGGGATCGGGATCGAACGCGGGAACGGTCATCAGTCCGGCCACTTCGATGCGAGAGAGATTTCGCGAAGCATCGAGAAGAGGCTCAAGTTCCTCGGGAGAAATACCGAATTTCGAGTCGTCGCTCGCGATATTGACCTGGATGAGAATTTCACATTGAAGTGCTTCCTCGACCGCAATCCGATCGATCCGCTGAGCCAGCTCGATCGAATCGACTGTCTGGATTGTTTTACAAAAGGGCAACACCTTGCGGACTTTATTTTTCTGGAGGTGACCGATCAAATGCCAGTCGATGTCATCTGGCAGGGCGGGGGCTTTCTCTTCGATTTCCTGAACCTTGTTTTCGCCAAAGATTCTTAACCCGGCCTCATAGGCAGCGGCGAGGACTTCGACCGGCCAGGTTTTGGTGACTGCGATTAGCTCGACCTCGGACTCAAGCCTGTCGGCACGCTCGACTGCGCTCTGAATTCTCTCATTAAGCTGATCAAGTCGTGAGGAGATGCTGTTGCTCATGGATCTAATTTCAGCCTGACGATACGATGATCATCAAGGATCTCGCCACCGATCGATTGATAAAGGTC
>JBCCBR010000626.1:0-2172 GCA_039033935.1 Verrucomicrobiota bacterium | reverse complement strand
CATAGGCGGTGGCATCCAGCACGTCGTCTTGCTCAGCCCACAACCGAAATCGACGATCCTCCGCCATTGCCCGGGATGGTAAACCTTCCCCACGAATGGTCGCTCGGGTGCGGTGCCGAGCCAGAGATCCCAGTCGAGCTGCTCCGGGATCGGGTCTGAGTCAGCATACGGCGAACCGTCGTAGCCCCAGTTTTTAAATGACCAAACGTAGATCTTGCTGACTTTGCCGATCAGCCCGTCCTGCACCCACTGGCGGGTGAGGCGATAGGCCATCTTTGATTGATTTTGGATACCCATCTGGGTGGCGAGGCCTTTTTCCGCGGCCAACTCAGCAAGGTGGCGAGCCTCCGAGAGCTTGTGGGTGAGTGGCTTTTGAGTGTAGACATGCTTGCCCAGCTCCATCGCCGCCAAAGTTGCCGGGTAGTGGGTGTGGTCTGGGGTCGAGATAGAAACAGCATCGACGCGATCGCCGAGCTCACTCAGCATTTCCCGGTAGTCCTGATAAAACTTGGCACTGGTGTATTGGGCGAGCTTCTCTTCAACTTTCCCGCGGAGTGGATCGACGTCGCAGAGGCCGAGGACCTCGACGTTGTCATGAGAGCCGATCGAGGAAGTATCGGTGTTTCCTTTTCCACCGGTCCCGATGTGGGCGGTGCAGATACGACCGTTCGGCGAATTCGACCTCAGCCCTGAGGGGAGGATGAGAAGGCCACCGGCGGCGGCACCACGTTTGAGCAAATCACGGCGTGACGGAGTTTTCATAGGCGGGCACTTGCGAAGTGGATTGAAGCGATCCCATCGAAGGTGATCGCGACGCATCCATCAAGGTCAAACCCAGACCTGATCAGGGCTGGTGTGCCTCTCGCTAATCTTGTGTGTGGTCCTTGCTAGAACCACACGTTGTCCATGTCCGTAAAGACCGCATCAGACGCTCGGACAGCTGGAGAAGAGTCTGGGTGATCGTAATCGGTGGGACGGGGTACGCTTTTACCAAGAGTCGCGTCCTCAGGCAGGGTGTGGGCAATGTGCACCGGGGTTCCCACTTTGACGAGATGGTAAAAATCATCAGCAATGGACTTATGAAGCCGGAGACAACCATGAGTCCTCGGCTGAGGCCAGACGGCACCGGCGTGAAAGCCGCAACCGTGCGCAAAGTAAACCCAGTAGGGCAGGGGATATCCAACGTAGCGGTAACCTGAGGGCATCTTACGGCGCTCACCCGGGACAACTTCGCCATCTTTCACAAAGAACCCATAACTGCTCGACCGCTTTTTGATCTCCTTATGCTGAACTTTAAAGGTACCCGTGGGAGTGGGATCGGATGGGGTCCCGATCGCGACAGCTGCGACAAAAATCGGTTCCTCGCCCTCATAAACGTAAACCGCCCGGTTATTCAGACTGACACGCACTTTCACTGCATCAGGATTCGTGATGCTGCCGTAGCGGACGGCCATCGACGCGGGGACCTCAACCGAAGCCGGTGTTGTTTTGCACGACTGGGTCGAAGCGGAGAGTGCCCCGAGGATGGCGAGACCGGCCAGAACCGTGCCGAAAGAGAAACTTCGTGTTCGCATAGCGAGCGAAATCTATCGCAAAAGACCTCACTCAGCCACTTTTCTTCAAAAATAGGGAAAAAAATGAATTTTTTATCTCTAAATAGTTGACTCTTCCGAAATATCTAGTATTCTTAAGTCGGTTACTATCTCGGTAACTGTCTGTTTGTGTTTCGTGTTTCGGGGCCGCCCGACCGCAAGGTCGGGCGGTCTCCGTCTTTTTAGGGGGATGCGATTTCAGGAATCGAACTGCGGGACTCGCCAGATGGCACAGGCCTGTTCCGCGAGCCACTTCTGCCGCGACTCGATCTGGTCTGCCTGCCACTCCGGATAATTGGCGATCTTCTGGCTGATCTTGAACGGACTTTCGCCGAACACCACTGTTTTCTGATCAAACGGCTTTCGTGCGAGCCTTCGATTCTCACTGGCGGTCACCAGGGTCATGTTTCCAAGCCGCTCGGCGAATTCGTCAGCTTGGTCAGTGAAATATCGCCGCCACAAATCGTCCGCGTTCTGCGGGAGCACATGCTCGACGATTAGCTCTGCTTCGTCGAGCGGGGTGTCGGGTGATAAGTGTCGCTCGATTCGCGCCAGCAGGTAGCGGACTTCTTTGCTGGAT